>JANPHE010000073.1:0-4867 GCA_031424295.1 Segetibacter sp.
ATTTTGCCAACATCGTTGCCTATACAAAAGCAGGATTACAAAATATCAATCGAATCTTGTTGCTGCTAACAGCTCCAATACCGCATGGTGCTACCTCAAAAACTACCGGATTTTTCCAAAACTTAGTTGTGCATCAGCCACATATGTTGTGTGCAAGCTTTGAAAAACAGAAGTCATTATCTTTAGCATGTTGTTTTCACCATAAAAAGAAATTTCATGAAACAAGCCTATTCCTTACTTACAGTAATAGTAGTGTGTTGTACTTCTCCTTTGGTTGCACAAACACTTTCACAAGAAAAAGTTGGTACACCTACGTCAACAATTCCAGTTAGCATTTATTCAGGTTGGACTTATCAAGGATTAGTGAGTTATAGCGGAAATACGGTAGTGAATAGCATTAATGCATCCAACAATCAATATTCAAGTGGTGGAGGAAATATTTTCTTTACTGATACAGTTGGTACATATTTCCAGATTAGTGGTTTCCAAAGCGGACAACCTGCTGCAGTAGAAATTAACTTCAACATGTTCGGCTTCGATACCGCTAATCTCAATGAACTTGTATTATCCGTAAGTGTTGACAGTGGATTAACATGGTCTATAAAACCCTATCACAGATTTTTGCAACTTTTTTATCCCCCAACCCCATGGGATATAATGGACGCTTCTTTTGATTGTTATACCAACGTAAATAAGCTGATAATTCGTTTTACACAAACCACCTCGATAAAAACCTTTCGAATAGACGACATAAGCGTTTCGTTTTTTAGTCTGCTTCCTATTAAATTGCAGTCCTTTACTGTTACTGTTAATAATAATAATAAAGCTGCCATCAAATGGACAGCATCGACTACTACAGACAAAGACATTTTTGTAATCGAAAAGAGTTCAAATGGCGAAGCGTTTTCTGCATTTCAAAAAGTAGCAGCAAAAGGAAATGGCTCATTCGGTTATGAGTTTAATGATGTAATAAACAGCAAGACTTTTTACAGACTTAAAATGATAAATGTTGACGGAAAAAGCTCTTACTCAAATATTGTGGTTGTAAAATCTCCATCGCAAGTTATTCAAGCTGTCTTCCCAATTCCTACAAAAGATTTGTTGCATGTTCGATTGAATAATCAGAATGAACAGAAACTTACTTTATCTCTTACAGATGCAACAGGTCATAAACTATTGAAACAAACTCTAACGGCATCAGCGGAAATGATGATTTATGATTTGAACCTCAAAAACTTTGATGCAGGAATATATTATTTAACCATTTCTACTTCCGACAACCATTACTCAGAGCGGATTGTGGTAACTAAATAATTAATAGTTACTCCGTGAAAACAAGCCTGCACACAATAACTAAGGTTTCGTTGCGCCCAACGGGCAAGAAACGAAACCTTAGTTAAGTGCACTTATTGATTTGTCGGGTTGTTTACCTTGTTGATTTTGTCAAGTGGAGTGCCATTATTTTGTGTAGTATTCGAGGGTTCTTTAACCTGTAAACCAGAGCTTTTTGTACACCTATGTAAGGTGTTGTTGAAGTACTGCTAACAATGGCGATTGGTGGCTTGTATGTACTGCATAAAAAGATGAAACGAAGTTCTTGTTCGGTTCTGACTTTGCAAAGGCATGTGTATATTTGTTTTACGCGGTAGTTTTTTCACAGACTGTCATTACGCTGAATTGTAGCGTACAGTGCAACATTTAGCAACAGAACAAAACATAAAAAAGATTAGTATATTTGAACAGTGAAAAATCTGACAAAACATATAGTATTTAGCTTGCTGACTTTCTTTTATTTGATTTCTGCATTAGAAGTCAATGCTTGTGGTATTCAAAATACTTTCTTTGACGAATTCGACACTTATATTGAAAGCAAAGGACAAATTATTGAGAAAGTAACCTTTGAACAAGGTAAAAAGGATAATGAAACTTCATCTCATATTTTTTCAGTTCCCAATATTTGTTTTGTAAACCATTCGTTTTCATATAAATCTGAAAATTATCCAAGCGTTCGTTTACAATTCTATCGTTTACAAAATCGGACATTAACAATACTTCATTCCGTCTGGCGAATTTAATTTTTGATAAATTTTTAGCGCAGAAAAAAATCAATAAATTAATTCAAAACAATCTAACAATGAAGTATTTATTCTTCATAACTTTTGGCATATTTACCTACCAAGCTGTTATGGCACAAAATAATCTCAAAGCTACTATCAAGGACGACAAAACCAATGAGCCTTTAATTGGCATTACCGTATTTTTAAAAGGCACTCAAAATGGTAGCACATCAGACGAAAAAGGATTTGCGGAACTAAAAAATATTCCTAATGGAAAACAAACAATCATTTTTCAGTCAGTAAGTTACCAGAAAAAAGAATTAGACATTTCTTTTCCACAAAATGATACCATTGCTATTTTATTAGAAAAGTTTACCAGCGAATTAGACGAGGTTGAAATTGTTGCAACCACACGAAGTAGTAGAAATATTAAAAATATTCCTACCCGAATTGAAACAATAAGTGGGGATGAATTAAATGAAAAAGCGGTAATGCAACCAAGCAATATAAAAATGTTGCTTACCGAAAGTACAGGTATTCAAACCCAACAAACTTCACAAGTTTCAGCAAATGCAAGCATACGTATACAAGGTTTAGACGGAAAATACACCCAACTATTACAGGACGGATTTCCATTGTATTCAGGCTTTGCAGGAGGTTTAAGCATTTTACAAATTCCACCTTTAAATTTAAAAAGAGCCGAAGTTATTAAAGGTTCTACTTCTACACTTTATGGGGGAGGAGCTATTGCAGGTTTAATAAATTTAATTACAAAAGAACCAACCAACAAAAGGGAGGTTTCATTTTTAACAAACATAAATCAAACTAGTGCTTTGGATTTGAGTGGGTTTTATTCAGAGAGATACAAAAAAACTGGTTCGACAATTTTTGCATCCGGCCATTTTCAAAAAGCATACGATGCTAATAACGATGGCTTTTCGGACATTCCAAAATTTGAGAGATATACAGTAAATCCAAAGTTTTTTTATTATCCCGATAACAAAACTACTTTTAGTATTGGTTTAAATGCCGGGTTTGAAAAGCGTACAGGTGGCGATATGCAAGTGATTAATAATAAAGCCGATGCGACACATACGTTTTTCGAAACCAATACAACTAAGCGTTTTTCTACCCAAACAAAATTTGAGAAAACATTTACTACCAAAAACATCTTGACAGTCAAAAATAGTATTGGTTATTTTAATCGTAAAATTTTGAGCGCAGCTTATAATTTTGATGGAAAACAAGTAGCCACTTTTAGCGAAGCAAACTATCTAATACCCAACGAAAAATCAGAGTGGAACCTGGGTGCAAATTTGGTGTCAGATAATTTTAAACAAGCTAATATAAGTGCCAATAAATTAGATTATTCAAATGCTGTCTTTGGTTTTTTTGCTCAAAACAATTTAAAATGTTCAGAAAATATTATTGTTGAAAGTGGAATACGTTTTGATTTTACCACCAGAAACAAAGTCTTTGTATTACCTCGTCTATCATTATTGTACAAAATAAATGAAAAACTAACATCAAGATTTGGTGGTGGGTTGGGCTACAAAACGCCTACTATTTTTTCGGAAGAAACCGAAGAAATTGCTTTTCAAAATTTGATGCCCCTTGACTCTTCAAAAATAGATGCTGAGAAATCTTTTGGCTTGAATGCTGATATCAACTATAAAACCACCCTATTTGACAATATAATTTTATCCTTCAATCAAATGTTTTTTTATACCAAAATAAATAACCCTATTATTTTGAATCAAATTTCAGGTAACAATTATTCGTTTATAAATGCCAATGGAAATATTGACACCAAAGGCTTTGAAACAAATCTGAAATTGCGTTATGACGATATTGCTCTATACCTTGGTTACACTTATATAGATGCAAAAAGGAATTTCAACGGTAACTCAACAATAAATCCACTGACATCAAAACACCGACTTTACACAAGCTTAATGTATGAATTGGAAAACACATTGAAAATTGCTTACGAATTATTTTATACAGGAAAACAAACGCTTACCATTGGCGAAAATGTGAGAGATTATTGGGTAATGGGCATTTCGGGAGAATATAAATTGAACAAACACATTAGTGCTTTTGCAAACTTTGAAAACTTTTTGGACAAGCGACAATCCCGTTGGGAAACTTTGTATTCAGGCACAATTCAAAACCCTCAATTTAGAGAAGTTTACACACCGACTGACGGAATTATTATTAATGGTGGTTTAAAGATCAATTTGTAATGTTTGACAAGCTAAAACAAATTGTTAGAAAATTAAAGCAAGAAATTGTTCCGCTTTATTATGCTTTATTCGACAAGCGAACACCAATTATTGCAAAAGTATTTGCAGGCTTAACAGTTGGCTATTTATTAAGTCCAATAGATTTAATTCCAGACTTTATACCGGTTCTTGGGCTATTAGACGACTTAATAATTGTGCCATTACTCATAAAATTTACACTAACCCTAATTCCGACACATATCATTGAAGACATAAAAAATAAAATTAACAGACAACAAAAATTACCTCAAAAATGGTATTATGCCATACCAATTATTTTGATATATGTGGCACTAATCATATTGATAGTTAGACATTTTAAGCTATGATGATGCGGGGGAAATGCACTGTACATAATAACTAGAATTTCGTTTTGCCCGCCGGGCAACAAATGATTCGCTTCGGCGGAGAACGAAACCGGTCATTAAGTGCTCTTATGTATTTGTCGGGTTGTTTACCCTGTTTATTTTTGCAAGTGGTATGCCTGTATTTTGTGCAATATTCGAACCATATCTCTTTGCGTTG
>JANPHE010000074.1:0-14426 GCA_031424295.1 Segetibacter sp.
TTGTTTCCTCTTTTTTGACTTCTGGAGTCTCTATATGTACGTAGCCAATTGTTCTGTTGAATCGTAAAGCGCTCCATACGTGATCCAAAGTAACTTGAGTAACCAATTCAAAATGATTGTCTGCTAATATCTCCCAATTATGTTCTCGTGATAAATCACTTGCAATTTTGCTGGTAGATTTGGGACAAGCTATCCAAAGTTTTCCTTCAATGTTTAAGTGGGGAATAACTTCATTTAGAATACCTTTTAATTGGTTTCCATTTACGGCGAAAACCAAAGCGAAATCAATCTTTTTCAATTTTAGTAACGGCGTTACATTTTTTGAATAGGATAATTTAATAAACTGCTTTTCTATGGAAGAAGGAAGTCCTTGAATTAAGAAGTTTTTTTCCTTAGAGATATCCAATTTTTCAAACAAGCTTGGTTGCAACATGCATCAAAAAGTTTAAGGATTAATTGAAATAGTATGCAAAAGTACATCAATTAACTTGATTGCGAACAATTAATGCCACTAATGTGTTTTCGACGAGATATTATAAATCCAGTTGCATATTTAATTATTTGGATATTGGCCTGTAATACTGTAAGGCTTCGTTCATATATTTCTGCAATTGCTCTATTCTGGTTTGTTCCGCAGGGTGAGTACTTAGAAACTCGGGTGGTTTTTGACCATTACTTAACTTTTCCATTCTTTCCCACAAAGGAACTGCTTGACGCGGGTCATATCCTGCCAAAGCAGTATAAATAAGTCCATAATGATCAGCTTCAAGTTCTTGTTGACGGCTATGAGGCAAGATTGCCCCAACTGTACTTCCTAAACCGTAAGCTTGCATAAATAAATTTTGAGTTTGTGCAGGTTTATTAGCTAAAGCAACAGAAAGTGCAACGCCACCCAACTGCTGTACCAATCCTTGGCTCATGCGTTCTGACCCGTGTTTTAATACTGCATGGGCTACTTCATGACCCACGACAACTGCAAGGGCAGCTTCATTTTGGGTAACCGGCAGTATTCCTGTATAAACCACAATTTTTCCCCCGGGCATACACCAGGCATTTACATCATTACTTTGCACTAAATTGTATTCCCAATTATAACCTTGTAATTCATTAGCCAGCCCCTTATCCTTATAATAGTTTGTAACAGCCGTAGCAATCCTTTTGCCTACTCTCTTCACCATTTCAGCATCCTTGCTTTGTGAACCAGGTACAACCTTATTTTCAGTTAAAAACTGCTTGTATTGCGACACAGCCATTTCCTGCATCTGCCCATCAGATACAAGTGACAACTGGTTTCTTCCTGTAATAGCATTCTGTGTACAAGCTACAACCATAAACAAAACCAACATACTTAATGCCAAATGAATACTTTTCATATTAATCAATTTAAAACACCAATTCAATAATGATACCAATAGAAGAAATAAAATGTTAGAAAATCACATTTTTGTAATAATACCTAACTAGATTGTTAGTTTCTCCTATCTTTTACTCGATTTCTATGTTTGAGAATAGGAACCTTATTTTCAGTCCCCTTTAGAAGCCTATTTATATTTTTTTGATGGGTGAGAATAACCATCAAAGCAACTGCGATTGCAAATACTCTATAAAGTGGTTCTTTTTCATTGAAGATAAATAAAATAAATATAGCAAATGAAACACTGGCCAATATAGAACTTAATGAGACAAACCTAGTAACAAAAAGTACAAAAAGAAAAACGCCAACGCAGTAAACAGCTACAATGGGTTGGATAGCGATCACCATTCCAAATAAGGAAGCAACGCCTTTTCCACCCTTAAAATCAGCAAATAATGGAAAAATGTGACCTATAACAGCTGACAAACCTAATCCAACCATTAAATTGGTTCTTTGCCATTCATCGTGCATGTAGTATGGTACAAGAACATATAAGGAAGTAGCAAGGACTCCTTTGATAATGTCTACAACCATTACAAATGTTCCCCACTTTGAACCAAGAACCCTAAATGTATTGGTTGCACCTGCGTTACCACTTCCATATTCTCGTATGTCAACTCCAAAAAAATACCTGCTTACCCAAACTGAAGTGGGAATTGATCCGATAAGATAAGCAAGTATTGTTAATAATATTTCTATCATTTATACCTTAAAAAATTTAACGTTAGAAGAGGCAAAAATAGCGCATGAAAAACAAAATAGCCAAACCCTCTTTTATTTCACTGGTTAACTTAAGCATCAAGCATATCCAATTATCTTTTTCTATAGTATTTAAGTGGTTTATACCATGAAAATTGAAAGCATTAATAATGTCCTGCTCATCATTTATCAGTAACCCACTTAACAATAATATTCCATCATCATTTAAAGATTTTGCAAGCTTTGAACTATTTTCAATAATTATATTTTTATTAATGTTTGCCAATACAATGTCAAATTTTTCAGTTGGAATAAATGCATCAACTTTTTCAACCTTTACATTTTTACAATTATTGATCTTAATATTCTCCAAAGAATTTTCAATACTCCAATCATCATTGTCTACCGCCCAAATTTCATTACTACCCATTTTCGCTGCCAGAATAGCCAAAATTCCGGTTCCAGTTCCAAAATCTGCGACCCGCTTTCCAATAAAATTTAATTTACTCATTGTACTCATCATCATGTAGGTTGTGGCATGATGCCCCGTACCAAAACTCATTTTGGGGGTGATTACAATCTCATATTTTATTTTTTCAAATGGCTGATGAAAAGATGCTCTTACGGCGCAAAAATTTTCAACTATCACAGGTTGAAAGTTGGTTTCCCATAATTCATTCCAATTTTGTTGTTGTATGATACTCGATGTATAACTTACACTATACAAATTAAGAATCTCCATTAAGGCATCTGAACTAAAATTTTCTTCTTCAATGAATGCTTTCAGTTCAAAATTACTTTCCTCAAATGCATCGTAATTAATAGAAGAAAGCAGTGCAATTACTTCTTCATTCTTTTCATTAGTTAGGCCATTGATAATCACTTCGATCGTATTTTTCATAATAATGTGAAGATGAAACTTTTCAGGAATATTCTTGATTTTAATTCAGTTCTTATATTTTTATGAAAATTTGTGAAGAGACATTAGAAAAATGAAGGGTCAATCTGCATGCACCAAAAAGATTATTACAAAATATTAGAAGTTAACCTAACTGCAAGTGCTGCGGAAATCAAGAAATCCTATAGAAGGCTTGCACTCCAATATCACCCTGATAAGAATTTCGGGAATAAAATTTACGAGGCTAAATTTAAAGAAATACTTGATGCTTACAAAGTACTGTCTGACAATAATAAAAGACTAGAATACAATACTCAACGGCTATTCCATTCTGAAACTACAAAGACTAAACAAAGTGGATCAACCCAGACCCCGACAACTGCAATTTCTCTTCTAAACCAGGCAATAGCATTTAGAAAAAAAATTGCAGTACTAGATCCCTATCGAATGAATAAAGTGGCCCTTTTTAAACAAATCCAACTATTATTGTCAAAGCAAAATATTTATACAATAAAGCTCTATAACGACCCAAAACTCAACAAGCGAATGGTTGAAGAAATTCTTTACTGTTCAAAATTTCTAACCTATGCACATGTTGAAAGAATTTGTTTTCAATTGACTGCATTAGCCGGAACTGACAATGACTTGTATAGGCGAATATATAAATTCTCTAAGGAAATCAGAATAAAAAGCATTTGGGAAAAATATAAATTAATGGTAGCGCTCCTAGTTGTTTTGATTATTTGTATCCTAATATTTTTCCTTAGTTCGGATGGGGGTTATTAAGCAAGTTGCTTACTAGAATGCAGTGATTTTTGCCAGTTCGATTGTACATAAAAGCTTTCGAATAATAAGCGTATAAATTAAAAGTGAACTTGATAAATATTTTTTATAAATCATTTTAAAACATGGCCAATATTTACCCTTCATGATAATTAATATATACTAATTATATAAGATATATTATATTGTCTAAACAAATCCAATAATTGATTGTTGTAGTAAATATATTGGGTAAAAGTTGTGTTGATTTTTATTTCCCAACATGACTTAGGTGTGCTACTTTTGCAAAGCCTTTTTTAAAAACCAAAATGATATATGACCTGGAAGCAAATGTTCTCTTCTTCGATTGGGCGAAAATTAGTAATGGCAATCACAGGAATTTTTCTGATCACTTTTTTAGTTGTTCACGTAGGCCTTAATGCCTGTATATGGGCTAATGATGATGGAAAAATGTTTAATGCAGGTGCCCACTTCATGGGATCAATGATTGTAATCAGGCTCATGGAAATCGTCCTTATGGCTGGAATAATAATTCATATTGTTCAAGGATTTGCATTAACTGCTTCTAATAATTCGAAAAGGAAAGTTGGATATGAAGTTTCTTATGGCAACAAGGGAAGTAAATGGTATAGCCGTAGTATGGGTTTATTGGGCACATTATTATTGTTATTTCTTATTATGCACCTCTATCACTTTTGGGTTCCCTCAAGGTTCGGAGATGCTG
The DNA here is from genome assembly GCA_031424295.1 of Segetibacter sp. Classification (GTDB taxonomy): domain Bacteria; phylum Bacteroidota; class Bacteroidia; order Chitinophagales; family Chitinophagaceae; genus Segetibacter. The sequence goes on from JANPHE010000074.1 coordinate 4,519, forward strand.
TTGGAATGCCATTAACAAAGGTTACGTATGCTGCTGTAGCCGGAGAATCACTTGAAGCCAACTATCATAATCTTTATGCACAGATGCTTATCGTTTTCAGAAGCCCGTTGGTTGTATTTTTATACGTTTTAGGCTGTATTTCTCTGGCTTATCATCTGATGCATGGTTTTCAAAGTGCATTCAGGACATTGGGTGTTCACAACCCAAAGTACACTAAGATGCTAACTTTTGCAGGAAATGCATTTTCAATTGTTGTATGTCTAGGATTTGCCATGATGCCTATCAGTATGCATTTTGGATGGGTTAAGTAAGAAGTCAATATTTACCGGATTAAGATTATTTAGAAATCATAAACTCGAAACAAGAAACTGAATTTATGTTAGATGCCAAAATACCCCATGGACCATTAGAACAAAAATGGGTTGACTTTAAAGGACATTGTAAGTTGGTGAATCCTGCCAATAAGCGCAAGATGGAAATCATTGTCATTGGGACAGGTTTGGCAGGTGCATCAGCTGCGGCTTCATTGGGAGAATTAGGATATAAGGTCAAAGCATTTTGTTTTCAGGACAGTCCTAGGCGGGCCCATAGTATTGCTGCACAAGGCGGCATTAATGCAGCCAAGAATTATCAAAATGATGGAGACAGTGTATTTAGGTTGTTTTATGACACAATTAAAGGTGGTGATTATAGGGCCAGAGAAGCAAATGTTCATAGACTAGCTGAAGTAAGTACTAATATAATTGATCAATGTGTTGCTCAGGGCGTTCCTTTTGCCCGTGAATACGGTGGGCTTCTAAGCAATCGTAGTTTTGGTGGTACGCAAGTACAAAGGACTTTTTATGCAGCAGGTCAAACTGGTCAGCAATTATTAATAGGTGCATACCAGGCGTTGGAAAGACAAATAGCTCTTGGCAATGTAAAAATGTACAATCGCCACGAAATGCTTGATGTGGTAGTCGTTGACGGAAAAGCCAGAGGAATCATTGCCAGAAACCTTGTAAGTGGTGAGTTGGAAAGACATTCCGGTTATGCTGTTCTATTGTGCTCAGGTGGATACGGTAATGTTTTTTATCTTTCTACAAATGCCATGGGCAGTAATGTAACTGCTGCCTGGAAAGCACATAAGAAAGGGGCCTTTTTTGGCAACCCTTGCATGACACAAATACATCCTACATGTATTCCTGTAAGTGGAGATCATCAAAGCAAATTGACATTGATGAGTGAAAGCTTGAGAAATGATGGACGTATTTGGGTTCCTAAAAAACAAAATGATACCAGAAAGGCTATCGATATTCCTGAAGAGGAAAGAGATTATTACCTGGAAAGAAGGTATCCTTCCTTTGGAAACCTGGTGCCACGTGATGTTGCATCAAGAGCAGCAAAAGAAAGATGCGATGCTGGATACGGAGTAGGTACTTCCAAACAAGCGGTCTATATAGATTATGCTGATGCCATTCTACGTTATGGAGGCATTGAAGCAGGTAAAAAAGATTTACATAATCTTGATAAGGCGACCCTCATCGCTATGGGAAAAGAAGTAGTAAAGGAAAAGTATGGTAATCTTTTTGACATGTATGAAAAAATTACAGGTGAAAACCCATATGAACTACCAATGCGCATCTACCCTGCTGTACACTATACTATGGGCGGGCTTTGGGTAGATTACGAGTTACAAACAACCGTTCCTGGTTTATATGCATTGGGCGAAGCTAATTTTAGTGATCATGGAGCAAACAGACTCGGTGCTTCTGCACTTATGCAAGGTCTGGCTGATGGATATTTTGTTATTCCATATACAGTTGGTAACTACTTAGCAGATGAAATAAGAAACCCTTCTATCCCTCTTGATCATCCGGCATTTATTGCTGCCGAAAAAGAAGTTGCAGATAGAATGAACAAGCTAATTGGCATCAAAGGAAATAAGACCGTTGAAAGTTTTCACAAAAGGCTAGGGAAGATTATTTGGGACAAATGTGGTATGGCCAGAAACGAGGAAGGGCTGAAGCAAGCAATTAATGAAGTCCGTGAATTAAAAAAGGAATTTTGGAGTGATGTAAAAATTCCGGGGTCTGTAAATGAGATGAATAATGAATTGGACAAAGCTGGTCGTGTTGCTGATTTTATAGAATTGGGAGAATTAATGTGTATTGATGCTTTACAAAGAAATGAAAGTTGTGGTGGCCACTTTAGAGAAGAATTTCAGACAGAAGAAGGAGAAGCATTAAGAGATGATGAAAACTACATGTATGTTTCTGCATGGGAAGCAAAAGGAGAACATGAATGGCAACTTCATAAAGAAATATTGAATTATGATGTGGTGAAACCAAGCCAAAGAAGCTACAAATAGTGATTATCAATAAGAATAAATTTATTAGTAGATAACTTGGAAAATAATTGAATAATTAAGATTAAACTCATCAATTGAAGAGTATAAATTGCTAAACGTTTTATTATCATTTTTTTGAAGAATATTTTGTAAACTAAATTAAATAAATACTCCAGTTGGTAGCTATTTAAAAGAAGAAGAATTAAGTATGGAACATTATAATATGAACCTGACGCTAAAAATATGGCGTCAAAAAAATAAGGATGCTAAGGGGAATTTTGAAAATTACAAGGTAAATTCAATCTCTTCAGAAATGTCATTTCTTGAAATGATTGATGTTCTTAATGAACAACTTATAACAGAAGGAAAAGACCCTATAGCATTTGACCATGATTGTAGAGAAGGTATTTGCGGCTCTTGCTCCATGTATATTAATGGTAAGCCGCACGGACCTTGGAAAGCTACAACTGTTTGCCAATTGCATATGAGAGCATTTAAAAATGGGGAGACAGTTGTAGTAGAGCCTTGGAGGGCAAATGCTTTTCCTGTAGTAAAAGATTTGGTAGTAGATCGTTCAGCATTTGATCGGATCATTCAAGCCGGAGGATACATCAGTGTTAATACTGGAAATGCTGTTGATGGCAATTCCATTCCTATTGATAAAAACAATGCAGATAACTCTTTTTATGCTGCTGCTTGTATAGGTTGTGGCGCTTGTGTAGCTGCATGTAAAAATTCCTCCGCTATGCTATTTACGGCTGCGAAAGTTTCTCACTTGGCTTTATTGCCTCAAGGTGGCCCAGAAAGAAAATCTAGGGCGCTGAATATGGTAGCTCAAATGGATAAAGAAGGATTTGGTTCATGCACGAATACGGGAGCTTGTGAAGCTGCTTGTCCAAAAGAGATTTCTTTATCAAATATTGCCAGATTAAACGGCGAATATCTGGGGGCCAGTTTGACAGTTGAATAGGTATTTTCATTTAATATAGCTCGATAAAAGCCATTCTCAACGACTGTGAATGGCTTTTGTTTTAAATTACATTTATGTATCAGTTGTCGGAACAAACAAAAATCGGACATGTTCATTTAAAAGTTTCTGATATAGAGAGATCTTTAATATTTTATGAGGATTTGTTAGGTTTTCATATTACCCAACGCTATGGTTCTTCTGCTGTTTTCTTATCCGCAGGTGGTTATCATCATCATATTGGGTTAAATACCTGGAATAGCAAAAACAGCACCCCCTCACCTATTCAATATTGCGGCCTATTTCATGCCGCTATACTTTATCCTACCCGAAAAGATTTGGCTTTAATCTATAAAAGGATAATTGAGGAAGGCTATCCTATTACCGGCACCGCTGATCATGGTGTATCAGAAGCGATTTATCTGAATGACCCTGACGGCAATGGAATTGAATTATATTGGGATAAACCAAAAAATCTGTGGCCAATTGATGGTGAAGGGAATTTACAAATGATTACCATTGCGTTAGATATCACATCTCTTCTTTCTGAATTATCAATTATTTTATAGTGCCCAATAACTATTTCAGATTTAAGCAGTTTTCAGTTTATCAGGACAAATGCGCAATGAAGGTTTGTACAGATGCATGCCTTTTTGGTGCATGGATTGTAAACTATCTTCAATCCAAAGAATTGAAGTTAAACCATGTACTGGATATTGGTTCAGGTACAGGATTACTCAGTTTAATGATAGCCCAAAATTCAACAGCACAAATAGAAGCAGTTGAAATAGAAGAATCTGCTGCAAAACAAACTTTTGAGAATTTTTCAAATTCTCCTTGGGCAAATAAGTTAGAAATTCACAACGTTGATATTAATAAATTTTCTTCTAATAATAAATTTGACCTTATTCTTTCCAATCCACCTTTCTATAATAAATCGTTGAAAAGTGCTGATGAAAGCAAAAATCGGGCACTTCACGACTCAGGATTTTCCTTAGAAGAATTAGTTGACTTTGGGAAGCAAAATTTATCAGAAAGGGGCTTATTCGCTATTCTAATTCCTCATTTCAGGGTTAACGAATTTGAAAACATTGTAGGCAACAATAATTTATTTGTAAAGCAAACATGTTCTGTTAGACAGACAGAGAACCACCACTTATTTAGAACAATGTATATATTATCTAAAACCTTGCAAAATGATTTAAATATACAGGAGCTTACTATAAAGAAAAATGGAGCTTATTCGACTCCATTTATAGAATTATTAAAAGATTATTATCTCCGTTTTTAAGTGATTTACCAAAGATTCCTTGGACACCAATCTCCCCACTTATTACCTAAAAGAAACCCAACCATGATTTCATGAGAACCTTTACTAACAGCATTTAGGTTTGAAACAGTAATATCATGTGAATATCCAATATTAACAGCATTGCTAATATTCACGCCAATCATACCTGCCCAACTATCTCTGTATCTGTAACTTGCTCCTACCCACAAAAGGTCGTGGTATTGAAATTTAGTATTCACATCAAAACTCAAAGGAGAACCTCCAACATATTTCATTAAAACGCTGGGTAAAAATGAAATGTCATCATTAATAAACATTCTGTATCCGGCTGTTATGAAAGTATGCGGAACCAATGATCCTCCAGCAAGTTTTACTGTATCTTCAGAGTATTTCAACTTAGTTGGAAAAACATTTTGAAAAGATAATCCTGCATAATAATCGGAAGAATAAAGCCATAAACCTAAGCTCATATCTGGGCTTAATTTATTGAGATAACCACTCCCGGCCACCGCAGGATCAATTGGAACATCGAAATTTAATTTACTTGAATTCAACGATATACTTTTAATGCCAACTGATACACCCATGGATAATGTAGTTTTTGGAGCTATCCCCATATGATAAGCGTAGGTTCCCATAGCTGCAAATCTGTTTAAGGGACCTGTTCTATCATTTAATATCGTCATGCCAATACCTCCATGATTCTCTGGTTTTGAGTAATCTTCCCAATATGCGCTCCCTCTTGGATTCTCATTTGAATAATGAAATCCTGTTGGAGTAGCGCTCTCATAATCACTTTTCTTAAGAGGACCATGAATGGTAAAGTATGTAGTTACTGGTGCCCCATCTATTCCGACCCATTGATGGCGATGACTAATTTTTACATCTGTATAATTTTCAATTCCAGCAACTGCGGGGTTGATGATATAGTTGTTAAGTACATATTGCGTATAATGAGGCAACTGCTGAGCACTTGAAACATTACAAACAAAACCAAACACTAAAAAAGCAAGTACCTTATTTTTCATCGCTTAAAATTAATGGTTTATAGCAAATTGTTGTAAAAAAATCATTTTTTTCAAAAAAACTATCTAATAATTGTTAATGATCCAGTAAAAGTTTTTCTTCCGTTCTTTGGATCAATTATATAATAATAAACTCCTGCCGGTAAGTTTCCTCCATCCCAAGGTTTATTATAGCCAAATGATTGAAAAACCGGATGTCCAAATCTGTTAAATACCTGAACGGTGCAATTAACATAACTATTTAATGATCCTATATTCCATTTGTCATTAATGCCATCCCCATTTGGCGAAAAGGCATTAGGGATTATAGGGATTGGTAAAACAATTACATCTATTGAATCATTAGCACTACAACCTCCATTTGTGGTGACCGTTAATCGATACCTAATATTTGATTTTGGTGTAGTTGTTGGTCTCGGGAATGTAGAGTTATCAAGGAAAGTTGAAGGAAACCATTGATACTTTACTATTGATCCAGTTACTTCTGGTTCCAACTTCCAATTACCGCCTTCTAAAACACTAATTTGCTGAGGTAATTCAACAGTTGGCAATTTAATTACATCAATAAGTTGAGAAGCGGAGTCTGAACACCCTGCAAAACTTGTAAAAATATAACTGATTGCATGTTGACCTATACCTGCTAATGCCGGAGAGAAATTACCAATTGTGTTTATGCCATTTCCTTTATAAATAAAACTCCCTGCAATTCCTCTAATCTCACTTCCTTGAGAAATGAGCCTGTCATTATCAGTAATACAAAATGGCGTAACTGGATCGAAAGTAACCTTAGGAGAAGGATGAATGATTACATCTAATAATTTTTCAGAAATACAAGTAGTTCCAGAATAAGCCTTAAAAGAAATTCTATAGGTACTTGACAAGGAAGATGTATTTGGATATTGGTGATTATAAGCTTTCCCGGGAAGTGGTGCTAAATCCGTTTCTATAATGGATGGATTATTAATAGAATCCCAAATGATTTCCACTTTTGAAACGGATCCCGTACCAATCGTTGTTTTATTGATAATTTTAGTTATGTATGCAGAACATAAAGTGTCATTATTCTGTACGATAAAATCAGCAATTGGTGCATCATTTACAATCAAATTTCTTACGGTTGTACTAGAACAACCGTTTATTGTGGTTACTGTAAGTGATACTATATATTTACCTGCCTTAGAAAAAATATGTTGAGGGTTCACTAAAATAGAAGTGTCCGGATTCGAAGCAGTAGAATTTGTATCACCAAAATTCCATAAATAATTTAAAACTGCAGTAGGATTTCCCGGGACATAACTACTGTCAGTAAACGTTACAGTAGGATCAGAAATACAAGAAACAGGAAACTTAAATTTGGCAATTGGCTTAGGTATAATATTGACTGGCAATAGTTTAATTAAACTTTTACATCCACTGCTATTTTCAACTTGCAATTGAATATCAATATTTCCTGGATTGCTGAAATTTTTATTAAAGGGAACGTTTGAGGTTCTTGTGATAGAGTCGTTATTCCCAAATTTCCAATACCACTTAACGATAGATCCAAACAAAATACTTGAAGAATCTGAAATTTGAATTGAAGTATTAATACAAGCTGATGAGCTGGATAAACCAAAATTAGCAATGGGTTGAGATGAAATATTTATCCCCTTTGTTTCTTCAGCAGAACACCCAATATCATTAATGGCAATTTGCTTTATATTGTATGATCCGGGAGAAAAAACTTTTATTGGATTTCTACTGGTATCAAATGTACCATCACCAAAATCCCAAATATAATTTGAAATAACTCTGCCTGGGCTTGAAGATAGATTAATTAATTTTATAGGATCAGAAGGGCAGCCAACATGAGAAACATTGAAACTACTGATAGGTGAGCCAAAAACTTCTACGTCAAAAGTTAATTCCTGGAGACCAGAACAACCTCCAGCATTAGCTGTTACTATTTGAATTTTTACCGGGTAAGTACCAACAGCTGTATACTTATATAATCCAGGAATTTTATATACATATAAAGTCCTACCATCCTTAATAAAAATACTATCCGCAACCGGATTTGTCTTTACTACATCTACATTTGGTGTGACATTGGGATTGTTGCCAAAATCCCATGTCATACTAGACGGCTGATAAGGCAAAGTAACAGAAAGTGCGAACGAAGTGTTTAGACATGTCGCAGGATAATCAATTTTCGTGTATTGATTTTGCAAGGAAATGAACTGGTTGAGGTCTTTAATGTTTGTACCCGCATTGTATCCATAAGATTCAAAATTACCATAGCCATACGCTATCGCATTAAACCCGGAATCAGCCCTAAGCGTGTGTCTGCCTGAAACTACATTAAAAATTGCATATGAGAATAGAGTATCTTTTGGATGCGGTATAAAAGAAGGTCCCCTATTTACACCATCCAATGTAAACTTGGACGTAGCTATCGTTTTAATAATAACATTAATATAATGATAATTAATGCTACTATAGTTCGTTGAATTTAGCGTAATTTTGTCTATAGTTTGTTCAATTGGACTCAAGTAAATCATCTCAGGATCTCCACTATTGCCATTGGTGTTGCCACATGTTGCCATTCCATTTGCGGCATTTGTCGATGTAATGTACTGAGCAACCATTACAGGTTGATCTGAAGTAATACTTTGGGGTTCATTGGTAAGGAATTCATAATAAAAATTATTAATTAATCCCGTTGCCGTAACACCGTTAATTTTAACAACAGTTGAAGGATTACTAACAGCAACCCTAAAGTAATTGTATTTTAGTTTTTCGGTAGGAACAGTTAAATATTGTTTACCCCATGCATTTTGTGGGAATACCTGCTGGATCAAATTGTCTGAAGAGGTAGGAGTTGCACATGTGATTGCTACTCTTCCACTTCCAGAAAAAACAGCTATTCTTTTGCAACCTCCAACGCCTAAATTTACTGATCTTATCCTTGTACCGGTTAAATCAACTCCACTTGTTCCTGCAACCGTTCCCATCAAATTAAAAATTTCACCTTTATTTAGTGTGACAATAAAAGGGACATTGGCAATTTTTGTCAGAGTATTTGCGGATGGTGTAATTTCAACGGCTGTGCTATCTTCTGTTGCGATGACATAAGCCCAAGAATTTGATTGTTGGGCATTTGATCTCTGCGTAAAATTTAAGGAATAATAATCTTGACCAAGGGTATTAACTGGAAATAATAAGGTTGCTCCAGAAACATTTTGGTTATAAATGTGAGCGTATGCTACAATAGGTTTATCACTAGTTATGTGAATGCCACGATTGGTTATACCTTCTACAAATAGTCTCGAGTCTTGAGCACCTGTTTTGGGCATTGGGTCAGATTCTGTTACACTATTAGCCGCAACAGCATAAGTTCTAGACCAACCAACACCAGGGATTTCGACTTTTACAGTTGCACTTGCATCTGCTGTAAAATAAAGAACCAGATTTTGAAGGTTATTATTATTCGCATCAACCATAGCTTGGTGATATCCATAACCTACCCAAAAATCTTTCCCTTTATTAGAAAAACTTTGCGCATTCAATGAAAATGAAACGATTACTGCTAGTAATAAACACAGACTCTTCGACATACTAAAGTTACTCATATAAATTGAAGCCGCAAATTACATCAATAGTTAGATACCTTACTTGATAAAATTGCTGCCAAGTGATTAATTTATTTTGGAATTTTTTATCAATAATTCAGCCCTCGGACCTTGGTTGAATAACAAATCGAGTATGCTAAGGTTAGACTGAAAGCCAAAACGCTCTTCAAAAACCTGCGAATATTTAGGTTCCCATTCTAAATTACTATGGATTTGGTCATTAGACCTTAAAAAATTCCTATAATCATTCACTCTAGAATAATCCTTTCTATATTGAGTTGTATACTCATATTGCATATCAAACTTCAATACTTTAAAAAACCATTTTAATAAAGACATATTAAATTCCAGCAATCCAATTTCACCAGAAAATAGAAGTTGCTTCAAAGCATCTGCATAATACTCGAAAAAGGGGCTATTTCCGTATGCGGACAAAAGTGTTCGCCAATGTTTCATTGTCCACTCTTCCGAATAGTCAATTTCAATTTCCCTAATTCGATTTTTCTGCTCACGCCCTCCGGAAATTGGTACAGTAAGATTAACCAATCCATTTGCACCCGAAATGACATAGCGGTTACGAAAACTCGATTTTTGAAAGTTCTCACATACCTCAAACTCAACATTTGAATAACTTGATAATATTTTAAAGTAATCAATTGTTGGAAAACAATGAATTTCAATTATT
>JANPHE010000075.1:0-31265 GCA_031424295.1 Segetibacter sp.
TCTAAAACCGAACCTGGAAAAAATATGGCTATAAAATCTAACCTTACCCGTATCAAAATTATTCATACCATCATTTGGTTTTTTTTCAATGTGGTGTTATTCTATATGGCTTATGCCGTTATCGTAAATAAAATAGATGTATTGGTTTGGATTGGCTTTGCACTTATAATAATAGAGGGGATAGTTTTGCTCATTTTTAGCAAGATGTGCCCGCTTACAATTATTGCCCGAAAATATTCAGATTCAACAAGGGACAACTTTGATATTTACTTGCCTAACTGGCTGGCAAAATACAATAAGCTGATTTATACAACTTTTTTCATCATCATAGTCTGTGGTATAGTTTACAGAATTTTAAATTGATAATTATGCAAAAACCTACAGCACAAATCATTCATTTTTTCTTATTAGCCTTTCTTGGTTTAAGTGCTATTGTAGGTGGTGGCGCATTAATTATTTCTCCTTCCGGAAAGTTATTGGGAGGATTGCCCCTATCAATTTTAGAAATGTCGCCATTCAAAAATTTTTTGATACCGGGTATTATATTATTTGTTGTTTTAGGGCTTGCTCCCTGCCTACTGATCTTTGCCCTGGTTAAAAAACCAACCTCAGGCTTAGCACAGCTATTTAACTTGTTTAAAGACATGCACTGGGCATGGACATTTAGTATATATGTAGCGTTTGCGCTTATCATCTGGATACAGGTTGAAACAATATATGTACAGGGTGTAGGCTGGCTTCAAACCTTTTATATGCTCTTTTCTATTCCATTAATATTTGTGGCTTTGTTACCGCAAGTGCGAAGTCATTATAAAGTTTAAGCAACAACAGAGCAAATACAAGCTGGTCTATAACTTAGCGATGTTTAGTATAATTAAGAAACTAAAGTTACATTTCTGTACCGCGAATGAAGGTATTGCGGTCTTTAAAAGGTTTAGGATAAGCTACTTTGTTGCTATGAAAAACTGCCTGTGAACCGAGCGTGGCAACGATGATGCCTGAGCGTCATAATGCACGAACCAAAAAACAAAATTGTATGTATGTTTGGTCGGGTAATGAAGTATTAATGTTAGTATCACCAGAATATTTATTTCTATGCTTTCAAATAATTTTAACCTACAAGGCTTAACCAACGAACAGGTTGCTGCAGCAAGAGAAAAATATGGATACAACCGCTTAGATTATAAAAAAGAAAACGGTTTCCTTGATGCGGTAATTAGCCTGGCAAAAGAGCCAATGGTTATTTTATTATTGGTGGCTTCTGTAATATATTTTTTTAGCGGCGAGATTAGCAATGCCATTTTTCTTGCTTCCGCCATTGTGCTTATTTCAATCATTTCGTTGTACCAGGATTCGAGAAGCCGCAATGCGCTGGACAAACTAAAGAACCTTACGCAGCCCAATTGTAAAGTGATACGTAATGGTGAAGTGGGTGAAATAAAAAGTGAAGAATTGGTAGTGGGTGACAGTCTGATGGTTGAAGAAGGTACCTCCATAACAGCCGATGGCATCATTGCTCATTCCAACGATTTTTCTGCAAATGAATCTATTCTCACAGGCGAATCCTTACCGGTTTACAAAGACTCCACCAAAGAAGATAATCTTATTTACAGTGGTACCACAGTAGCCAGCGGATTAGCCGTTGCTACCATTACAGCCATCGGCATTGAAACAAAGCTGGGAAAAATCGGTAAAAGCCTTGAGAGCATAAAAGAAGAGAAGACACCTTTAGAATTACAGATAAACAACTTTGTAAAAAAGATGGTGATTGCAGGCGTTGTTGTGTTCCTGATTGTTTGGGCAATAAATTATTTCCGCTCGTACCTGGTAATGGATAGTTTGCTAAAAGCCCTAACCCTTGCCATGAGTATTTTACCAGAAGAAATACCCGTTGCATTAACGACATTTATGGCATTAGGCGCTTGGCGGTTAATGAAGTTGGGCATTGTAGTAAAGCAAATGAAAACGGTAGAAACATTGGGCAGCGCCACAGTAATTTGTACAGATAAAACAGGAACCCTTACCGAAAATAAAATGAGCCTGGCAAAACTTTTTATTCTGGCTTCACAAAAAATTTGCGACCCCGAAAGCGTATCGACTGATGATGAAAAAGAACTCATCAGGTTGGCAATGTGGGCAAGTGAACCAATACCTTTTGACCCTATGGAAGTGGCTTTACACAATGCGTACGCCAAAATAATGTTGACTGATGAGAGACCAGGTTACAAGATGATACATGAGTATCCATTGGATGGTAAACCACCTATGATGACCCACCTGTTTGAAGATGGAGCAGCAAAGCGCATTATTGCTGCAAAAGGAGCACCGGAAGCATTGATGAGTGTTTGTAGCCTGTCGCCAGTTGACAAGCAGCAAATAGAAGCAGCAATAAAAACATTAGCCACAGATGGCTATCGTGTATTGGGTGTGGGCCAGGCAAATTTTGAAGGCAACAACTACCCCGCAAAACAACAGGAATTTAAATTTACATTCAAGGGTATTGTTGCTTTTTACGACCCGCCAAAGAAAAATATAAAAAATGTACTGCAAGATTTTTATAAGGCTGGAATAGCAGTAAAAATTGTTACGGGCGATAATGCCGCAACTACTGCCGCTATTGCCAAACAGGTGGACTTTAAAGGATATGAAAAAAGCATAACCGGCGATGATTTGATGAAATTATCCGATGCAGAATTGCAGCGTGTTGTTTTAGATACAAATGTATTTACACGAATGTTTCCCGATGCCAAGCTAAAAATTATTAATGCATTAAAAGCCCAAAACGAAATTGTAGCGATGACCGGTGATGGCGTAAATGACGGACCTGCTCTTAAGGCTGCTCACATTGGTATTGCCATGGGCAAAAAAGGAACAGAGATTGCCAAACAAGCAGCTTCCCTCATATTGCAGGAAGATGATTTATCGAAGATGGTTGATGCTGTGGCAATGGGCAGAAAAATTTATTCCAACCTTAAAAAAGCTATTCAATACATTATATCCATTCACATACCTATTTTGCTTACTGTATTTATTCCTTTGGCTTTAGGCTGGATTTATCCTAATATTTTTACACCGGTACACATCATTTTTTTAGAACTCATCATGGGGCCAACCTGTTCTATTATTTATGAAAATGAGCCAATCGAAAAAAATACCATGGTCCAGAAACCAAGGCCATTCACTACTACCTTCTTTAACTGGAAAGAATTATCAACAAGCATTTTACAGGGTTTAATGATTACCGCCGGAACTTTAATCGCTTATCAATATGCAGTACACCAGGGGTTTAATGAAGCAGTTACCCGAACCATGGTTTTTACAGTTCTTATAGCTGCCAATATATTTCTCACCCTGGTCAACCGCTCCTTTTACTATTCCATCATAATCACTACTGGGTATAAAAATAATTTGGTTGCACTAATTATTAGCATCACTATAGCCATTTGTGGATTGCTGTTTTACGTAAAACCATTAACCCATTTTTTCAAATTTGAGACCCTTAATCTATCTCAATTACTTATTAGCGTTGCTATAGGTTTCTTAAGTGTAATTTGGTACGAGGTAGTAAAATGGAGAAAGAGATTAAACAACGTACACGGCTAAACAGCAACAGCTACCCCAATAGAGGCTCTTAATTTGCAGCACAACCTGTATTAGGTTGGCATACAAATTTCTGTTGATATAGTGCTATAGCACAAATGATTTTATGGAAGATCTTTTAATTTTTTTTATCCACCAAAGCATAATAGGTTAACAACTCACATTGTGAACTCCCACCCATTCTTCAAACAATTAAGCAATGGACATTCGTAACGACTTTACTTTTCACGCAACGCCAATAGACGAAGCAACTAAGTTGCTGAACAGTCATACTGTACGGGGCTTAACAACTGATGAAGCTAAACAAAGGCTTGAGCATTTCGGCCCCAATACAATAGACGAAGCCCAGGCAATTAGTCCATTTAAAATTTTAGTTAACCAGTTTAAAAGCCCAATAGTTTTTCTGTTGTTGTTTGCAGCAGGCATGTCGTTCTGGTTTAAAGAGTGGTTGGATGGCATTGCCATTTTACTTGTTCTTTTGATTAATGCAGCTATAGGTTTTTACATGGAGTTTGCTGCTTTTAAATCTGTCAATGCTTTAAAGAAATTATCCTCCATTCCTGCAAAAGTGCTGCGGGGTGGTAAGCTCAACCAAATAAACTCACAGCAAGTAGTGCCGGGTGACATTGTATTTACCGAAGCCGGGGATATGATACCAGCAGATGGTATAATCATTCGTTCTACGCAATTACTCATTGATGAATCTGCACTTACAGGGGAGTCTTTGCCTGTAGATAAAAAAGCCGGTGTTCTGCCCGAACCAACAATACTTGGAGACCGCACTAACATGGTTTTTAAAGCCACTAATGTTTCAAAAGGCAATGCTTATATACTGGTTGGTGCTACCGGAATGAAAACAGAATTAGGAAAGATTGCCAACATGGTTCATTCATCAAAACAGGCAGCAACGCCATAAAAAAAGCTTAAAGAATTTAGCAAAAAACTAATTTTTATTACTGTTGGCATTGTCGTACTCATTTTTGTTATAGGATTGATTAACGGGGAGGAAGTTGTAGCAATGCTGCAAAATTCCACGATTACTAAATCGATAAAACACGCCTTTCTTTGGAAAAATTCAAGAAATCTAATTAACGAAACCCCCAATAATTGTAAGCAAACTCATATCTTAACAGTTCTTTCATCTACATATAATTGACAGCTATACTGTTAAAGGCTGCTTTTACACTACTTTTGCTAATTGATCATTTCTGAACTGTTGGCAGTTGATTGCTGCAACAATATGAAGGTCAGTGGTATAAATCAACCAACAATAGCAACAAAAAATGGCTTTACCGCATCTAATAAAATATATATATAGCAACGGCACAGATGAAGTTATCCGCAGAGGTAAAAAGATTCACTCGTCAGGCTATGTAGAGTTGATTGAGTATGATGATATCATGTCGGCTGTTACATTTAGGGTAAAGGATGACACTTATTCTACTTACTATAAAATAAATCTAAATAAGTTTAAAGACGCTGCAACACTTTCGCTCCGCTGTAGCTGCCCATATAACCTTGGTGAAATATGCCGTCACGAAGCTGCTGCTTTGTTTCAGTTGCAGGAATTGCTCGACCGCAATATGCTGGATGAAAAAGATTTGGTGTATGATCAGAAGCATACTGTAGTAAAAATGAAGCAGCTGGAACTGAAAATGATCAGGTTGCTGGCCTCTACAAAATCCTATACCGATGCCGAAGAATATTTACGCAGCTATCATGCCACCATTGTTGAGGCAAAAGACGAAAGGGTAAAAGCTGAATTGGATTACAATGGCGAGCATTTCAAAGTTTTGCTTCAAAAAAATGAAGAACGAAACTTTGACACGAGTTGCAATTGCAAAACCGATGATAAACATCCATTGTGTATCCACAAAGTAATCGTGTTTGTCCAACTTCTTTCTAAATACGGAGTTGGATATTTTGATACCATCCGAAATTGGGATAAAGAAAAAAATAAATTACTGGAAGCTTATGGCTATTCCTTGACCGACAATCTGAAGGGAAAATTTGAATTTGCATATAAAGATGGGAAACCATTTTTAAGGGTATTGGATGCTTCTATAAAAAGAGTGGCGCCGCCGGTAAATAATAATCTGCTTAAACCTGTTTTCGCTTCGGCAGAAGCAGAAGTGGCAGTAGCAGAAGAACAGCAACCTAAGATTGCGGCTATGCAATTAGGAATCGTTTTTATTGAAAACAAAGATCAATATCCATTTATTCAAGTTGAGGCCATACAAGGCGAGGCTGATGAAGACCGCCTGGCTTTTCTTGGAAAAATAGAAAAGCTGGACCTCAATAAATTCATCAACACTGAAGTATTTAATGACGATGATAAACTGTTGGTTCAGCAATTAAGAAAAGTTCAGTCTGCAGAAATCACTCGTTACCTCAATAGAAATTCACCATTCAGCGGCATTTGGGAAAACATCATTCAGCAACACAATGATGAACTGCCCGAAGAAACAAGGCACTTAATAGTTGAGTTTTTACATCCCAGATATAAAAAAGTATTTACTGAAACAAGCGCACATTTTTCATTTGTTTTGCCACCTCGTAAAGCATTTACAACAGCTAACCTTCAAAAGGTTCAGTTGAGTGAAGAAGAAGCCATTCTATTTTTCAATATTACTTATACAAATGGAGAATATGTGGTGGAATGTTTTGTAAAAGCTAATCACCAGGATCTACCACTTGCAGCCAATACATCCACATCGCCGCTATTGTTTTTGAACGATGATACTTTTTTCTTGTATGAAAAACCAGCGGATGTTCTATTGTCAGAAAAGTTTTTACCGTCAGGAAAAATTATCATTCAGCAACCGGATTGGGCAAAACAGCTAAATGATTTTATCCTTCCTTTAGCCAAAGACTACAACGTACATTTCAACAACGTAAAAAGGGAAGACGTAAAAGACATTAAGCCCGAAGTAAAGCTGATGTTGAAAGAGAAAGGAGACTACCTTGTATTTCAGCCGGTATTTAGCTACAAAGGCTATGAGGTAAAAACGCAAGACAAAGAAAAGATCATCATTCCACAGCAAGATAGATTATTGGTTATTCAAAGAAATATAGAAGAAGAAAAAGCATTTGTAACCAAAGTTGAAAATCTGCATTCTTCTTTTATTCGTCCGGATGATGCATATAACTTGGTATTGAAGGGGGCGGAAGTATTAAAGAACAATTGGTTTTTCCTTTTCATCGATGCTATGAAGGAGATGGACATTCCTGTTTTTGGGTTTGAAGCATTAAAGAACTTCAGGTTTAACACTTCTAAGCCCTCAACAAAAATATACATCAGCAGCCATACAGATTGGTTTGATGCAAAAGTGGAAATATATTTTGGCGAACAGAAGATAACGGTTGCAGATGTAAAAAAGGCAATGGCAAACAAACAACAGTTTGTCCATTTGCAAGATGGTTCATTGGGAATTTTACCTGAAGAATGGATAAAAAAATATTCATTGCTATTTAGGGTAGGAGAAGGCAAAAGCGAAAAAATGAAGCTAAGCCGATACCACTTTAGTGTCATAGAGGAGTTGTACGAAAATAGAAATGAAGAGGAATTGTTTTTCCAATTGGAAGAGCGATATGAGAAGTTAAAAGAGTTTAAACACATTGAGGACATTGAATCTCCTGAGCACTTAAAAGCCATTTTAAGGCCTTATCAATCATCTGGTTTTCAGTGGTTAAATTATCTACATGAAGTAAGATGGGGTGGCATTTTGGCCGATGACATGGGTCTTGGTAAAACCATTCAGGCACTTTCATTTTTACACCACATCAGAAAATCTACAGGTAAACTAACAGCATTAGTTGTATGCCCCACCACGCTAATGTATAACTGGGAGAATGAGATTAAGAAGTTTACACCTACACTTACCTATTATATTCATCATGGGGGTGCAAGGGAGCGGAATGCAATTGTAAAGCCTGTTGCAGAAGTCATCATTACTACTTATGGCACACTAAGGAGCGATATCAAATTATTTGTAGAACCTGATTTTGACTACATTATTCTGGATGAAAGCCAGGCCATCAAAAATCCTTCGAGCAAAGTAACAAAAGCGGCAAGTTTGCTAAAAGCAAAAAGCCGTTTATGCCTTAGCGGCACACCTTTGCAAAATAATACTTTCGACATTTTTGCACAAATGAACTTTCTTAATCCGGGCATGTTGGGTACGATGGAGTTTTTTAAACAAGAGTTTGCTGTACCAATAGATAAGTTCGGAGAAAAGGAACAAAAAGAACATTTAAGAAAACTATTGTTTCCATTCATTCTTCGCCGTACAAAAGAACAGGTGGCCAAAGATCTTCCTGAGAAGCAAGAGATGATTCTGTTCTGCGAAATGGGCGATGAACAAAGGAAAATATATGAAGCTTATAGGAATGACTACCGCGATAAAATATTGGGCGTTGTAGAAGCACAGGGTATCCAAAAATCACAGCTTACTATATTGCAAGGGCTTATGAAGTTGAGGCAAATATGCGATAGCCCAGCTATTATGAAGGAAGATGAAACGTTCCCCAACGTTTCGGTTAAGTTGGATGAATTGGTACGTGAGATTACTGAAAACATCAGCGATCATAAAGCATTGATCTTCTCCCAATTTTTGGGAATGCTTGCACTTATAAGGCAACGGCTCAATGAAATGGGCATTAAGTACGAATACTTTGATGGTAGTACTTCAGCACTTGATAGGGAAAAAGCCATACAGGGTTTTCAAAATGACGAGACTTGTAGGGTCTTTTTGATCTCCTTAAAAGCGGGTGGTGTAGGATTAAACCTTACTGCGGCTGATTATGTTTATATAGTTGATCCATGGTGGAATCCGGCTGTTGAGCAACAAGCCATAGACCGTACGCACCGGATAGGACAAACGAAAAATATCTTTGCATATAGAATGATTTGCAAAGACACCGTAGAAGATAAAATACTTAAGCTACAGGAAAAGAAAAGAGCACTTGCTGCAGATTTGATAACCGATGATTCTGGATTTGTAAAAAATCTAACAAGAGAAGATTTGGAATATTTGTTTAGCTAAGATGATTTACCTCATATAAATGGCTCCATAAAAATGGTTTTAATATAGTCGATTTGGCTTGCCATTGAAAATGGTGAATGAACATCTCCTTGCCTTATAAACCAAAAGTAACAGCGATGCAACCCCATTGCTCAGCTTGAAGTAATGGTATTAATATTCAAAAAAGCTAAAAATGATGAATAAAAAATGACTATTTAAAATTGGGTTATGATTAATTGCCTTTAAATTTTATAGCTGGCACAATTTTTTTAAATTGTCAATTATGAGAAAGATAACATTAAATATTCTGGTCATTGCAGCAATGGTCGGAGTTGTAGGATCGGGTTGCAAAAGCATGAGTAAAACACAGAAAGGTGTAGTAATAGGTGGTGCAGCAGGTGGTGCTATTGGAGCTGGAATTGGCAAAGCCGCTGGCAATACTGCGCTTGGTGCTATCATTGGTGCTACAGTTGGTGGTGTTACTGGTGGACTCATCGGAAAACAGATGGATAAGCAGGCAAAAGAAATAGAGACTATTCCCGGTGCTCAAGTGGTGAGAGTAGGCGAAGGAATCAACGTTACTTTTGAATCAGGTGTTCTTTTTGGTGTTGACCAATCTGATCTAAATGCAGACGCACAAACAAAAATTAACAGTCTGGGAGCCATTTTTGCTAAATACCCAAATTCCTATATTTTAATAGAAGGGCATACGGATGCGTCAGGAACGTCTGAACACAATATGTTTTTATCTGAACAAAGAGCTAAGTCTGTTGCAGCATTTCTAGAATCAAGAAGTGTAGCAGGCAGCAGAATTAAAACTGCATGGTATGGAGAAAATCAACCGAAAGTTGTAAATGATACCGAAGCAAATAAAGCTCAAAACAGGCGGGTTGAATTTGCTGTTTATGCTAATGAAAAACTAATAAACGAAGCGAAAAAGCAAGCAGGGGAATAGGTTAACTTAGCACAAGGAGATGGTTGATTGTTTCATAAAGCCATCTCCTTTGCTTTTTTAATAAAAAGAAGGCAGTTCACCTCCTATTCAGATAATTGGAGTTTCAAAGTTCCTATATAAACTCAGCGTAAGATCTTGGATTTGTGTGATTTATTTGTTTCAGTTAAACAGTATAGATTCCTACATAATTACATAGCAAGCCACAATCTGAAAAAAAGCACCTACTACAAATCCAAAATACACTTCGAAAGGATGATGGTCTGAAACGAGTAATCGGCTAGTACAAACAAGTCCAGCTATTATTGATGAAATAGTAATTGCCAGCGTCATCGGCTCTCCGGATACAAGCCCCAGCAAGACCATAAAAGTAGCACCACCCCCAACCGCTAAGGCATGCATACTTATTTTGGAATAATTATTAGCCATCAGCGCAGCACTTGCAGATAGGAAAATACCCAGGAAGAAGAAAGTCATACTTGGGGGAGATCCGGGAATATTTCTACTAACATAAAATGCCCAGAAAAAATAAGTTATTGAGGCAACGTAAGGAATAATTCTTTCTTTTTGAGTTCTAAGGAAAATAGAGTCCGCAAACTTTAGCCGCCACAATAGAAAAACAGTGATTGCAGGAAAAAATGCACTTATCGTAAAGATAGATACTAACCTTACCAACTTCTGTCTATTATCAAAAGAAGAGAAGGCATAAGGATGTAAGTAAATAACATAAGCGGCTATATATGCCGGAATGAACAAAGGATGAAAAACATAAGACAAAAATCTGCCAAATAAATTTATAATCTTTGGCTGTGGAAGTGGATATGATGCAACGGTTGTATTAGACATTTTATAATTGCTTCCTTAATCTTGCCACAGGCAGGTTTAATTGTTCTCGATATTTAGCTACAGTTCGTCGAGCTATATTATAACCCTTTTCCTGCAACATTTCTGTAAGCTGTTCATCGCTCAATGGTTTGTGTTTGTCTTCAGCTTCTATCAGGTCGCTCAATATTTTTTTTACTTCTCTTGTACTTACCTCTTCGCCACTATCCGTACTTAATGATTCGCTGAAGAAAAATTTCAACCGATAGGTGCCAAATTCTGTTTGCACAAATTTGCTATTGGCAACCCGACTTACGGTACTAATATCAAGGCCCGTCATTTCAGCTATATCTTTAAGAATCATTGGTTTCAATGTAGTCTCATCACCCGTAAGAAAAAACTCCTGTTGGTAATTCATGATGCTCGACATGGTGCCTATCAGCGTTTGCTGACGTTGCTTTATCATGTCAATAAACCATTTAGCTGAATCTATTTTTTGCTTGATGAACAAAACAGCTTCTTTTTGCCGCTTATCTTTTTTGGTTCCTTTGTCATAATCCTTCAACATATCCCTGTAGCCCTCGCTTATTCTGAGGTCAGGAGCATTTTTGCTGTTGAGGGTCAATTCAAGAATGCTATTGTTATTAAAAATAAAGAAGTCTGGAATTACGTAGCTTTCAGCCTTGTTGATGGATCCAATATTACCACCCGGCCTGGGGTTTAGTTTGATGATTTGGTTAATTACATCCTTTAATTGCTGGTCTGTAAGACCTAATCCGCGTTGAATTTTTTCGTAGTGTTTTTTTGTAAATTCTTCAAAATACTTTTCCATTACCTGCATGGCGATCACAACCTCTTTTCCTTCTCCCAGCTTTCTTTGCAATTGTATAATCAAGCATTCTTTCAAATCTTTGGCACAAATGCCCGGAGGGTCAAAAGATTGAATCTGTTTGATTAGTGCTTTTATCTCCGTCTCGCTACTCACAATATTTTGCCTAAATGCCAAATCATCGGTAATAGAAGAAATCTCTCTTCTCAGATAACCATCATCGTCTATGCTTCCAACAATCTGTTCAGCTATTTTCTGCCTTCTTTCGTCCAAATCCAGCATGCCCAATTGAGCTACCAACATTTCATGAAAAGAAGATTCCACTTTTACAGGAATTACCTTGCCATCATCTATTTCTGGATAATTGTCATCACGCAATTTATAATCGCCCACTTCATCATCGCCTTCTGAAACATATTCGCTGATGTCTATATTATCATAATCATCTGTGCTTACTTCTGCTTCATAGTCATCGTCTTCGCTTTTGAAGTCATCGGGTTCAAATTCATCTTCCTGGCCCTCCTCTCCAACTTCCAATGCAGGATTTTCTTCCAATTCTTCTTTTATTCTTTCTTCCAGGTTAGCGGTTGGCACCTGTAACAGCTTCATCAGCTGAATTTGCTGTGGAGATAGCTTTTGTAATAGCTTTTGCTGAAATGATTGACTTAATGACATTGTTAACTTATCAATTCATATAAACTGCGAACTTCGCAATAATATTGTTTTTATTTCCCAAAAATACTTACCGGATTTGGCAAGTATCTGGGATGTAAATTTACATACTATTCCATGCCAATGAGGACTTATCTAATTTGTTTCTTTATCAATTTATTTGTATGTCATTGTGTAAATGGGCAGCAAAACAAGATATCTGATACATTGCAACAAAGGAAAATTGTCCCATTTCTAGGAAATGTCAGTTCATTAAATCCGGGAATATTAAACATCTCCGTTATTCCGGCCAATCATTACAATACTACACTGGGCTTTTTCTGCAAGAAGGAGTTACAATTAGAAAAAGCTATTAAAATACCGTTACGGCTTCGATTAGGCAATTTAGAATATACGGATAAGATGGAAGGGAAAGGTATGGGGTTACCCTAGTAAACATTGAAGAAATTAACCCAGATTGCAGCTAACCAGACTGTAATAGCCGTTGTTGCTTGGTTTCATCTTTTTCTGTTTCCAATTTGTGTACTACAGATTTTCTTTGGGTGAACGGCTGGTGCTTCAATTTTAAGATGTTATAGATGTTGGTGAGTTTTTCATTGGGTTCTGAGCACCTTCTGGTAATGATTGTATTATTGGAGGTATTAGTGCCTTGCGTAGTTACCAATTTTGGGATATTGCCGATGCGAACGATTTCTGACCAACCACTATTTATTTCGTTATTTTTTAGTTGATACCTCACTGTATTAAACAGCCAATAGGCGAGTAATCCTACAAGTAAATGGCCCATGGTAACATCATCATTTTTATCATAAATGGGGCGCGGGTCAAGGTCGGTTTATACCACCAAAGCCAGTACAACCAGTTTTGCATCGTTTCATTTTTCCTTACTTCTGCCAAATTTTTCCAGTCTGCTGTTACGCTTTTCAACTTAGAAATAGGTGTTGGTAAGGTCGTACAAAATATTCTTGTCTTCTAAATCAAAGAGTTCATTGCTGCGCCTAGATAAATGTTTTTCGATCTTATCTTTTACTTTATATAAATGCCAAAGCACTTTGGTTAAGCCTGTCTTTGGTAAGCGTGCCCGTATTGTATCTGGTAAGTTCACACATGACATCGTTTTCTTTTATCCAGCTTGTCGTTTTTAATTCTGATGCCGGATAGACGGTTCTGCTAATAACCTGAGTGGCTGCTAATGCAACTTCATCATCACTAAAGCAATTATCCAGCAGCAACCCGGTAAACTTCAATTTATCCCAGGTATTATGGCAAATATTTTCGGCTCCTATCTCCCGTATATTACTAAGGCGCGGTGTATCGGCATTCGCCATTCTTTATAGTTTTTCTGCCGACTGAATATCCAGCTTTTGAGAGCCAACAATGCGCTGCCATAATTCTTCCATATACTTTTTAGCAATAGGGTCTTGTTCCTCCTTTCCGAATAAAAGTTGTCAGCGTTCATACTTTTCAGTTAGCTGCTTCTGAATTTTATTAAGCTTCTCCGGTATGGCATCTTCCATAAATCCTAGGTTTACAATAGTGCGGTGGCATATTCAGTTGTCGCCATTGAGATAGCTCTCTACCAAACGGTAGTAACCACTAAGTTTGCCTGTATCAAGATGCTTGCGTATGGTGCATTTAAAGTACAAGCGACAAAGGTCAATTAGCTAGTCGATAAACGAACACCCCTTGTATACTACAAAATGAGCAAAAGCACCGTATGTGCAATGAAAGAAACTATTACCGTAGAAAAAGTGAAATAACCAACTCTCGTGAGGGATACAAGCAATTTCAGGTAGAAAAAATGAAAAATCAACAGTTGAAGGAGCTTTTCCTGCAATGTATGTTAAACAGTTTTGAAGACACAACATTGAGTTTTCGTTCATTACAAAACAGATTAAAAAGAGGCTGTCTCAAAAGTGAGATTCAGCCTCTTTTTAATTAGGGCACTTGATAGATGCCATTTTGTTGTTAAAAAAACACAAGCGTATTTAGTTTAAAGGCTTGCTATAATACCAAACCTTTTTCACTTCTTAATACTTATACACAACCAATTCATCACTGCTCTTCTTAAAGAAAACAAGGTGGTCAATTTCATCTAGTTGATAGTCTGGATCTTTGTCTGAAAATACGATCCGCTTGCCTTCTTTCCCATCATTTTTATTGATGCATACAATGCCAACATTTTCTTTGGTATTGTTGTCGCCAAAATTGCAAAGGATAGCTTGAAAGTCGTTTGTTGACTTTGACGCCGTAAACCTACGACCGATAGATTTGAAACTTGATATACCTGCACTTCCCCAAGCAGAGGTCATGTTGTTTTGATTTTTTATGGCGTTGTCCAAAGATGGAGATGTTGAACCATAATACCCTTTGGCATAGCTCATTTGTGCTGATTGAGCTGCACTTGCAGCAGCCATAGATACAGCTGCAATACCACCTACCGCACTAAAAAACTTACCGGCGCCTGTTCTTCCCGGTGCTTTTTGAAAATAATGCCAAGAGAGTTTTCCATCATTGCTGTACATGTATAAGTTCTGGGATGATGTCAACAAAACACCGCCATTTTTTATCTCCATACCGTTGGGTTCTTCTTTACCTTCAAATTTTATGTCGTTAATCCATTCCGCTAAATCACCCTTTTCAAAATCCATTTTATACAATATACTATTGCCATAAACATAGCCCATTTTCTCGTCTACATTGGCACCTGCTGAGCCATTTACTTTAAACCCTTTTTTCCAATTAGGTTCTCCTGTTTCTGTATTCAAAATATTAATCTCTTCGTTTGTACGGTAGTATAACCCTTGTGGTACAATCTGAAGATCTTGGGCCTCTCCTTTAATTTTCATCGGCTTTTTGGTAATTGATTTTCCCCCATCCAAATCAACAATTGAAATGTAATTGGTACCCTTATCTCTTGCAGTACTAAGCATGAGTTTTGAACCATTCATTTTATAGGATACAATATCACCTTCTAGTTCTATTTCATTTTTCCATTTGTTGGTGCCCGTTGCATAATCATAGCAATACAAACCCGCCCTGTTTTTTCCTCTCCCTTTTGCTATATCTTCGGCTGATTTCTCGGCAGTTGCTATCAGCATGCCGTGGCTGTCGTGAAGCACCAATGCTACAGGTGATTCTAATTCTACTCTTTTCCAAACCTCTTTGCCATCAGCAACTTTAAAAGCAGTCAGGTAATCTTGATTCCAAAAATAGATAATGCTTGAATCGCCGTACTGAAAAAAATCGGCTGAAGTGGCTGTAGCTGCTGCAGATGCACCTTTGCTGCTAAAAGCACTAAAACCTTTTTGAGGCGCTACTACTGGCAAATCACTTTTTATTTCAACCGACCAAAGCACTTCTCCAGTGCTTGGACTAAGCTTGTAAACGTTTCGATTAGTAGCTAAGAAGATACCATCTTTGAGTATGCCCGCTTCTGATACAATTTGTTCGCTTGATTTTTCGAATAGCTTTTCCTGCTCCCAAAGCTTATTGCCATTGCTTACATCAACAGCTGTCAACATGGATTTTCCTTTACTATTTGTGCCATAAAAAAGTAAGGCTCCCAGTTTCTTTGCCTCTATTCTCTTAGTGACGTTTCCAAAGCCAAGGTCTTTACTACTCGCTATTAGTTTGCCATTTGTAGCATCTATGATGTAGTGCTTTCTAGAAAAACCACCATTCACCAAAGCTACATACGGAGAACCCGCAATAGGATCATAATTATCTTCTTTTAATCCATCAAAATCAGTCAGTTTCCACAATTCTTTTCCATCTGCCGGATCTACACCATATAGCGCATCGTTACTTCCAACAATCAATATGCCGGCATCTGTTTGTTTATACCAATTGATTTTTGAAAATTTCTTTGACCAGGCAGGTGTTTCTTGTGCAATGAGCGATAGTAACCCCATGGTCAGGATTAGGCTTGATAGTAGCTTTTTCATCTTTTAAAATTTATATAAAGTTACCGATGGATAAAAGGTGATGATATACCCTGAACACGGTATATTATATAGTATTAAAAAGAAGAATTAAAACATGGTTAATTGTCGGATTTTCAGTTATCCCAATAAAAAAGAGGCCGGTTGATACCAGCCTCGTAAAAACTGTATGAACAGTTGTTGGCTATCAAACCTAAAAATTAAAGTTAGTTTTGGATTGCGCCAATTTTTTTAGCAGTGTAAAATTGACGTAAAATAAATGGATGTATATACCCACTAGTACGTATTTATTTGGGCTATTTTCAGAAACAATTGAATCTAAAAATTTAATTGTTTGTAACTAACTCCCAAATTTTAAAAAAATAACTACGGATTAATTCGATTTAGTAATAGGCACATGAAAAGCAACCAAAGTACCTTCACCGGGTTGTGAACTCCACTCTATTTCACCTTTTAAAAATTGAATTCGGCTTTGTATATTTTTGAGCCCTATTCCAGAAAAAAGCGTTTTAGTATCAAAACCTTTTCCATTGTCTTCAATTGTTGCTTCAATTTTATTATCGCTTTTAATTAAAGCAATATCAAGCTGAGTAGCACCGCTATGCTTTATTACATTATTCACACACTCTTGCACCACCCGGTACAAAATACTTTCCGTGTTTTGGTCTATTCTTTCATTCAAGCCTTCGGTATGTAATTGTATCCTGAGTACACGCTTATCTATCTGCTTAATAAACTCTGCAATGGCTGATGCCAGTCCGGCTTTTAGTAATGCATTAGGCATCATTGTATGGGATACCGTTCTTACTTCTTTAATGCTATCATCAATCAATTTGATTACTTTTTCAAAGGCTGATTGTTGCTCTATTGAATCGAAGTTCATTTCACTCTCAATTACTGACAGATTCATTTTGGCAGCACTCATCATTTGTCCAAGCCCATCATGCAAATCTCCCGCTATTCGTTTACGCTCATTTTCTTCCGCAGCCAAAATTGACTCGGCTGCCATCTGTTGTTGTTCGGCTACGTAAGCTTGTAATTTAGCTGCTAGTTTTAACTTATACCTTCGATAATAAGAATAGCCCAATAAACATAACAATGCTGTTACCAATAGTATTACTACGATAATCGTATTTTTTCTTGTATTCAGAAGGCGCTGTTTTTCTATTTCCAGTTGTTGAATGCGAGCTTGCCTATTTAGTGTTAGTAGTCTTTGAGCGGCATTTGCAGAATCTATTTTTTTTTGAAGCAGTAATTCACTTTGAGATTTTATTTGAAGTTCATTCGTAGAAATGGTAAGGCTTGCTGTTGTCAATGCGAGTTGTTGCCGTGCAAGATCATAAGCTCTTTGCGTAAGTGCTAGGCGCTGAAGTTTGATTTCATTATCCTTTAGTGTATTGTCTTTATTGAGCAGGTCAATTTGCAACCTCTTTTTTTCTGTTTCATATTTTATACTTAGGTCAGCAATGGTTTTAGTATTCTCTTCATTAAATAATGTATCCTTTAAATCAGTATATTTCTTATAAAAATTAAGTGCTAATTTATCATTCCCTTCAGTTTCATAATAAGATGATTTTACAAATAAAAAGCTTTGAAGATCATCTTTTTTACCGGTCGATTTTATTACCATCTCGGCGCTATCCAGATTATTTTCTGCCTCCTTCAATTTATTCATTGTAATCTGAGCAAAAGCTACCCCCAATAATGATGAAGCAAGATTTCTATTATTGCCAATTTTTCGATTTATATCAATTGCTATTTGATAATAGTATTTGGAGGAATCAAATTGCTTTTTGAGTTCGTACATTTTACCAAGGTTAGAGCTCATTACCGCTATTTGCCGCTTATCGTTTTGTGCCTCGTAAATTTTAGATGCTGCTTTGTAGTTGTCTAATGCCTTTTGATACGCCTTCATTTCTGCATATACATTGGCTATAGTATTGTAAATGATGGCTGTTAATCCTTCATTTTTTATCTTTGATTGAATCTCCAATGCATTTGTGCTATATTCTATTGCTTTTGAGTAATTTTTTTCTTTTCCATAAATAACGGCAATGTTGTTATAAGCCATCGATACTTCATTTTGTGCCTTTGCCTTTTCATAATATTTAAGCGCCAATAGAAAATTTGCTATGGCTTTTTCGTAATCCCCCCTATCCTTATACACAAAACCGATATTATTATAGTTTCTGGCTATCCCATCATCATCTTTGAGTAATTCGTATATATTTTTTGCTTCAGAAAATTTGCTAATTGCTGTATTGTATTCGCCCATTTCTATGTACACATTTCCCTGGTTTCCGATCGCATTTCCCATATTGTTTTTATCCCCGGCCTTTTCTGCTACCTCATACATTTTTTGGTAAGTGTTAATGCTGCCCTTGTAATCACCTTTCATGTAATACGCAAACGCTAAAATGATATAAGTCTTTATTTGAACCGGAGGCTTTTGCAGCTCTGCGGGAAGCGAGAAAACCTGATTACCAAAAAACAGAGATGAATCCTGGTTTCTATTGCAATAATAATTGGAAAGCCGTATTAATGCCTTTACATAATTGGTGTCTTGGGGTGCTGTGGCAATTACTCTTCGCAAACTGTCCACTGTTTTTTGGGCAAAAAGGAAATTGCTTGTAAGAAGCAGAATAAAGACAAGCAACCAGATTTTATACATTGGAAATATTATTTACCCAAATAAAATTTGAAAATACATAAAAAATGGCTGCAAAAAAAGAGTAATGCAATTTGTTTTGTTTTGCAAATTACTAATCAAAAGTTGATGTACTTTTATACATTGCACCCGAGATTTTGAACAGTACAGTATGAATGGTAAAATATTATTGGCTATCGTAGACGACCATCAGATTATTATTGATGGCTTGCAATCATTATTAAACAACAACCCCAACTTCGAAATTGTGGTGGCGGGCACCGATGCAAAAGAAGTGCTAAAAAAAATGCTTACCTGTGATGTTGACATATTATTAACTGACATTCAGATGTACCCTATCAACGGTTTGGAACTGGCGAGAATGACCCACAAACAATTCCCCGATATTAAAATATTAGCATTGTCTATGAGCGGAGAAGGCGATTTGGTAAACCAAATGGTGGATGAAAATCTGATTTCAGGATATGTACTAAAGAACATTGGAAAGCAAGAGCTCGTAAATGCTTTAGAGAAAATAAGCAAAGGCGGCGTTTACTTTAGTGCAGAAGTTTTAGACACGCTTACTCAATTCAGTACCCGTAAAAAAGAAGTTGAAAGTGCCCATCTTACCACTCGGGAAATAGAAATTATTAAGTTGATTGAAAAAGAAATGAACAACAAGCATATTGCTGAGCACCTTTTCATCAGCGAACGTACTGTAGAAACGCATAGGAAAAATATTTTCAGGAAAACGCAAACAAGCTCATTAATAGGATTAATTAAGTATGCCTATGAGCATAAGCTTTTGTAGCCTCTTTATTTCCTTTGCTTGTTCCTATCCATCTAAAAAAAACAGAAATGTGTAATAATAAAAAAAGCGCCTCTTTATGAGACGCCTTATTATTTTAATATTTATAATTTTTTACTCGGCTTCAGCTACTACTTCTTTTACTTCTGGTATCATACGCTTCATCATACCTTCTATGCCGGCTTTTAGGGTAATCATACTTGATGGACAACCACTACAACTTCCTTGCAACATCAGATTTACAACACCATCATCGTAGCTTTTGAACTGAATAGCTCCGCCATCCATTTCTACAGCTGGTTTTACATAATTCTCCAGTAATTCTTTGATACGCTTTACAACATCGTCATCATCGGCACTAATGTTGTTGGTAGCGTCCGATTTTAGCACCACTATTTCATCTTCGTTTATTACCGGACCACCATTTTCGAGATAATCTTTCAAAAACTGTTTGATGGTTGGAATTACATCTTGCCAATCATCTGTTTCAGGTGTTTTGGTAAGCGTTACAAAATTGCTGGCAATAAAGACACTTTTAATAAAGGGGAAAATGAATAATTCTTTAGCCAAGGGTGATGGACCCGCTGTGCTTTCATCCGGAAAATCGATGCTCTTTCCAGGATACAATAGTTTGTTTGCCACAAACTTCATTGTTTCTGGATTGGGAGTCATTTCAGTATATATGCTGATAATTGGATTGCCTGTTTTAATCATTATTTTATTTTTAGAATAAGCAAATTTATGAAAGCCAATTGACAACCCTCATTGATAAAAGCATATAAAACCGTGAAATTTCCTAAATCGAAAGTTTTTTTGAGCTTCCGATGAAGGATTGGGCGTTAATACAACAAACTTATATGCTATCGAAACACAAAATGGTTTAATGCTAGAGCGTATTTAATTTGGTTACAATGAAGCATTTTCCTTCTGGATATTTTAAAAAGAAGTTACAAACAAATGACAGATAAAAAGGCTACATAATTATTTCCATCAAAAACAGCATTAGAGTTAAAACCCTTTTAAAAATTGTAAGATGTATATAATTAACAGTTTTCTAGTTGCACAAATCAATAAAACAAATAGTGTTGAAGATCTTTTTTGTTAACCGAAGTTTATTTGAAATATCCATAAATTAAACCAGATTTTTAAAATATAGATAGTCTTGTTTTGGTAGTAAAAAGCTCTAGAAATTTTATTCCTTTAACAGAATTTCCTTTCTCATTTAATTTTGGACTCCAAACACCGATGCTATATTTATTTGGAAGAATACCGACTACCCCTCCACCAACTCCGCTTTTTCCTGGTAGCCCTACTTTAAAAGTAAACTCTCCGGATTCATCATAGAAACCGCAGCTTTGCATAAGTGCATTAATTCGTTTAGACTGACTTTCAGATAGTATTTTTTGCTTTTCAGATAGTTTGCTTCCGCCATTTGCCAAAAATAAAAATGTCTTAGAAAGTTCATTACAATTCATTTCCATCGAGCACATCATAAAATATAATTCTAAAACATCAGAAGGTTCATTCATTATGTTGCCAAATGATTTGATGAAATTACAAAGTGCAATATTTCTATAACCAACAGACTTTTCTGAAGTAGCTATTTTCTGTGAATAATTCAATGTTGGAATGTCTGAGATAAACCTTGTGTAAGCCAGCAATTCTTCTTTTGCATTTTTAAAATTACTGATCAGCATATCGCATATTACCAACGCTCCGGAATTAATAAACGGATTTCTTGGAATACCAAAATCTGTTTCTAATTGAACCAAAGAATTAAACGGTGTGCCTGCAGGTTCCACTCCAATGCGCTCCCATATATTTTCGCCCATTTTTTCGTAAACCATCGTAAGAGAAATTACCTTTACAATGCTTTGAATAGAAAAATTGGTGTCATCATCTCCTATTCCGTAACCATAGCCATCTACCGTTGAAATATATACCCCAAATTTATCGGGATCAACATTCGCTAATTCGGGAATATAGGACGCTAATTTGCCTTCATCATGCATAGCTTTCACTTCCTTATACGTTTCATCTATGATTTCATGAATGCTCATTTTTATTTTTTAGTCAATACAAATTTTCTTCCTCCTTGCATTAATATCATTTGTCTATCCGTTGGCTTAAATTCAAGTTTTATACCAGCCGGAGAAAATTCAAATATGTCTTTTCTTGTGGCCTCCAATGGGAAAGCAGATTGACCCGTAGCTTGTGCAAAAAGTATATTGCCATCTTTGGTAATGGTAATCGCTAACGGAAAATCAGGGCTGCTATATACACCAATATACTTATCTAACTCCCCACTTTCTAATTTAACAGACTCAAAAGTTGGTATTGAAAATGGGTATCCAAAATAACTGCTCAATGCTGCTATCAAAATATCATTGTTTTCATATACCATTCCATTAGAGGTGAGCGCAACGCTTAATTTGCTATCAGAAAAGTAACACACAACAGAATGAAAACCATCAATACCTCCTGTATGACCATATCCCTTCTTATCGCGAAACGGAACTTGAAAAATGCCCATTCCATAATTGTCACGAATCGTTTTCATTTTTTCCAAACTCATTTCATTAATGATTTTTCCTTTGAACAACGCTTCAATGAAATTTACTAAATCTGTAGGGTTTGAAACAACTGCTCCTGCACCCATTGGAATTGACATATCCGTTTCAGATTCTTTTTCCCAGCTTTCAAGATAACTATAAGAATTGCATTCGTTGGATGCAATTGAAATCTTACTTCCAAAATAGGTGTTTTTCAATCCAAGCGGTTTAATGATTTTTGAAGATAATAATTCTTTATAAGGCTTGCTATAAACTTTTTGAAGAATAAAACTCAATAAAACATAATTAGAGTTACTGTATTCCGCTTTGGCATTTGGCTCAAAATCGCTTTTGCCATTCTGAATGATTGCCAACATATCCTTCTCAGATTTTGTTGTTGTATTGTATTTTAAATAGTCTGAGTCACTGGTGAAATTGTGAATGCCACTTCGGTGATTTAATAAGTTTTCGATGGTTATCTTTTCTGCATTTTTGATGGCGGGAAAAAACTTATCAATCGTTTGATTAAGAGACAATTTGTTTTCTTCAATTGCTTTAAAAACCAAGCAGGAGGTAAACATTTTTGTAATGGAACCTATTCGATATTTTGTTTCCACAGTTGATCGCTTTTCTGTTTCTATATCGGCCATTCCTATTGCTTTTGAATACAACAGTTTTCCATTTTCCATAATAGATATGCTTCCCATAAACTTATCTTTCGATTCAAGTTTTTCAAACAAACTATCTAGTTTCTGTGCATTTAGTGTTTGTGCATGAGCATTTCCAAAAAGGATTGTAAGTATTATTCCAAAGAAAATTAAGTGCTTCATTATTATTGACTGTTTTATTATTCCCGATAAAAATAAGAATATTAATCCGACCGATGCAATAGGAAATATGTTATCAAAGAATCTTCATCAACCTGATAGAATTATTCTCTTATTTTTATACCTTAACCATAAAAAATGCGAATAGACAATTTACTAGGCAATATTATTTGGTTGCTGTTTGGTGGCTTAATTTCTGCTTTTGGTTATTTTTTTGGCGGCCTGATTTTGTGCATTACCATCGTTGGTATCCCATTCGGAATTCAATGTTTTAAGTTGGGAATATTTATGTTGTGGCCATTTGGAAAAGAAGCTGTCAGCGCAAGTAATTCTTCGGGTTGCCTTTCTGTAATTCTCAATATTTTATGGCTGCTATGGGCAGGATTGGGGATAGCAGTCATGCATATCATCTTTGGATGTCTTTTGTTTATTACTATTATAGGTATTCCATTTGCCCATCAGCATTTTAAAATGGTAGAAGTGGCATTATTACCATTTGGAAAAACCATAGTGGTAAAAGATTAAACCAATCATTCCTGAAATGGATAGTACACAAAATTTTTATATCATCGGTATCGGTGGTGACACTTCTGTTATATCAAATTTATTCTCTTTTCCTTTTTGTACAAGTGCCTCCAAACGCAATTCTTCAAAGTCAAGCAGACGTTCTGCTTTCTGAATTATTTCTTCTGGATAGGTTCCTTCTTTATGATACTCAAGCAGCAGTTCCCGTTCATATTTTAACACCAGAAGCTGAGCTGAAAGCACCTGACCAATATAGCTGTTCCGGTTCTCATTTTCTGTCTTCTGCTGTTTAGTTGGACGACTACCATGCGAGTAAAGAGTCAAAATCAATTCATATTGCTTTCGGATTTGCCTGTAAACTTTTTCATCCAGCGGTATGGGAAAACCGTTATCGATGTAATGTAGGATTTGCCTGGAAAGCATTATTTGCATTTCGCTTTCTTCCACGATCTCTGCTTTTGTTTCCATTGGTATTTTTAGCATCCGGATCAGCAGTGGAAGCGTAAGACCCTGCACAACCAATGTAACCATAATAACAACAAAAGCAAGCAACAAAATGGAATGGCGAAAAGGAAAAGGATGATTGTAGCTAATGGCAAGTGGCAGAGCTAATGCTGTAGCAAGACTTACCACACCTCTTGTTCCGGTCCATGCCACTATCATTACATTCTTCCACGATACTTGTTCCTCTCCTTCTGTTGTATCTTTATTTTTAAACGATAAAAGATTACTGAGATAAGCGCCGGCAAATACCCACAAAATTCTTATGACCACCGTTACAACGCTAATAATCAATCCATAACCGATTAGTCTGGCTATGGATCCGGCAGAAAGATCTTTTACCAAGGCTGGCATTTGAAGCCCGATGAGAATAAAGATGATGCCATTTAGCAAAAAAATGATTGTTTCCCAAACTACAGTTGTCCGTAATCTTGCCTGAGATGAAAATACTTCTCTGGACCTCCACGAAATGTACAACCCTGCACTTACTACAGCAAGTACGCCTGACATATGAAAGCGTTCAGCAAAAAGATAGGCTATATAAGGAGACAATAAGCTTAAACTCGTGTCAACTATTGCATTATTTTTTATCTTACCGTGTGCAAACACCATAAGGTATCCAAAAGCATAACCTATGATAATTCCACCAATAGCTATCCAAAAAAACTCTGCTAACGCTTCCCAGAAAAAAAATGTTCCGCTAACAACTGCAGCAACCGCATAGCGGTAGGCAATAAGTGCAGAAGCATCATTTACAAGACTTTCTCCTTCTATTATTGTGACTACTTTTCTATTTAAGCCAAGCCCTTTGATTATGCTGGTTGCCGCTACTGCATCAGGAGGAGAAACAATGGCACCCAAAACAAACGCCAATGCCCAGGTAAAGCCCGGAATTAAATAATAAGTTGTAATGGCTACCGCCACGGTTGTAAACAGTACAAGCGATATTGCAAGGGTAGAAATGGGCTTTATCTCACGTTTGAAATCGTGCCACGATGTACGGGTTGCAGCATCAAACAATATTGGTGGCAGAAAAACTAGAAATACAATTTCAGGATTAAGTTCTAAGTCCGGCAAAAAAGGAACAAACCCAACGATAAGCCCGACTATAACCAACATAATAGGGGATGGTAATTTTATTTTGTCAGCTATAGCTGATAGCGCTATCAGAATGGTCATAAAAAATATGACAATCTCAAAATTTTCCATGTGAGTAAAGGTAGTCCATGTAAAAGTGTGGCCCTGTTAAAGAAATTGGGATATTCCTCTTTGAAACCACATTTGAAACCATCTCATTTAAAAGTGTTCTATAAATGATATGTTATATTTATTTACTATTGCTATTCCTAATTGGAACCATGAAGAAAAAGCACAGGCGTTCATTGCCTAGTAACGAAATGAAAACTTATTTACAACAATAGTTGAGCCAGTTAAATTTATCTTCAATAACAAATTTATCAATTCAAGAAATTAATAACCAATATAACATAAGTTGAAAGCACAAATAAATACCTGGTTAGCCTGTTCTGCAATTTCTTGTCTCGCTTTTGCCGAGAATCCGAAGTAACCATAATATCGAAACCGGGAAAATACAACAAGCACATGACATGGTAAGTGTGCTCATTTCGTTGCCTGGAAAAAATGTTGAGCTTAGCAATCATTAAAAACAAAATAACCGTACAAGAGAAATAGAGCGTAATCGTTAACACATTTGTAATCATAATAATCGTTTTTTTAGCATAAATAATGGATTCAACTTTCTGTTCTAATCGTAAGTTCCATATATATAACAATGTTATAGCAAACGTTAATAACTTGATAGTAGCATAATCGGTTAATCACATTTTCATTCAAACAATTTTTTCCTACACAATCAGGCTTTCTGAGCAATGTTCCTTTTAACTTTTAAGAACAATTTTCTCAACAACCTTCTATGACTTCGCACCTCACAATGACCTTTCATGACCCCAACTCTCTTAATGACCCTCTTTGACCCTTCCTCCCTCAATGACAATTCATGACCCTCTTGACCTTTCCTCTTCAAGTGGCTCTCCATATTTTTCTTCCCCCAATTACCTTTTATGACCATTCCTCCATCAACTGCTTTTCATTTACTATTTTCGCTTAATAACATATTCTAAATGTCATCACTCAAAGTATATAACACCCTTACCCGTCAGAAAGAAGAATTCAAATCCATCACACCCGGCCATGTAGGCATGTACGTATGCGGACCCACGGTTAGTGGCGAAAGCCATTTGGGTCACGCCCGGCCATATATCACTTTTGATATTGTGCTGCGCTACCTTCAGCACATTGGCTATAAGGTTAGATATGTTCGCAACATTACAGATGCAGGTCATTTTGAAGAAGAAGGCCGGGAAGCAGAAGATAAAATCAATAAAAAAGCTTTGCTTGAAAAATTGGAGCCTATGGAATTGGTTCAGAAATATACCAATATGTTTCATTGGGCAATGAAGGAATTTAATACCATTGAACCTAGCATTGAACCAACTGCCACCGGCCACATTATAGAGCAGATAACAATGATTGAAAAAATCATAGCAGATGGATATGCCTACGTAGCCAACGGAAGTGTCTATTTTGATGTAGATAAATACAACACCGATTTTAGCAAAAAAGGACTTCCATACGGTATGCTCAGCGGTCGCATTTTAGACGATCAAATAGATACTACCCGAGAGCTGGATAATCAGGACGAAAAACGAAATAAAAGCGATTTTGCACTTTGGAAAAATGCCCCACCTGAGCACCTCATGCATTGGAAAAGTCCCTGGGGCGAAGGTTTTCCCGGATGGCACATAGAGTGCTCGGCAATGAGCAGTAAATACCTGGGCGATGAATTTGACATACATGGCGGTGGCATGGATCTTCAGTTTCCACATCATGAGTGCGAGATAGCACAAAGTGCCGTTTGCAGCCATAAAATGCTAGCCAAGTATTGGATCCACAACAACATGATCACCATCAATGGGCGCAAGATGGGCAAGAGTTACAACAATGTTATTAAGTTGAGTGAACTTTTTAGTGGTAACCATGCAGAACTAACACAGGCTTATTCACCTATGACCATCCGGTTCTTCATATTGCAATCGCACTATCGTAGTACATTGGACTTTAGTAACGAAGCTTTGCAAGCATCAGAAAAAGGATTGAAAAGGCTGTGGGAGGCTCATGAAGCTTTGCAGAAAATGAACATTGAAACACTTGCATTTGATGATGCAGGTGTTGATGCCGAATTGGATTCAAAAATTCTTGCTATGTTGGCCGAATTTGACGAGTTGATGAATGATGATTTCAGTACTGCACGGGTTATGGCCAATATGTTTGAAATGGTCCCCGTAATCAATTCTATTAAAGACAAACACCTGGCAGCTGCTGTTCTTACACAATCAACGTTTCATCAGATGCAACAGAAAATGAAACTGTTTATAGAAGATATTTTTGGGCTAAAAAGCGAGTTGCGGGGTGATACCTCCAAACTAGATGGGGTGTTGCTGGTCTTAATCAATCTCCGAAAGCAGGCAAAGGCAAAAAAAGATTTTGTTACCTCCGATGCCATTCGCAATCAACTAATAGAGTTGGGTATTGCCATTAAAGATGAAAAGGATGGGGATATGAGTTATGGTTTTGTATAGGGATAGAATGTTAATTAGAAAGAATAAAACGATGGACGAAGGTTTTTCTGATTGCGCACAAATAAGCATTTTTATTTGTTGCTCACCTGTATAAATTTCTTGGCCAGCCGTTGGGGGTGGATTATATAAAATCGAAATGAGTCCGAGAAATAGATACCTGTACAATTAATAAATCCTATTTTTAAAATGCTCGTTTTTATTACTATTGCTGAATGGAGCGTCGCAAGTGAAGCTACATATAGAGGTACTGCCCACTTTCAAAACATTCCCTCTTCCATCACCCAATTTCCACCTATTTTTGCCGCCTAAAACATCCTTCCATATGATGAATACTCCTTTTACCGAAAAACACAAAGCTCTTGGCGCTAAGATGGCCGAATTTGCGGGCTACAATATGCCTATCAGCTATACAGGCATCAACGATGAACATGCAGCCGTTCGCAGCAATGCAGGCGTGTTCGACGTAAGCCACATGGGAGAGTTTATCTTAAGAGGACCCCTTGCTTTAGATCTCATCCAACGCATCACCACCAACGATGCATCCAAATTAACTGCCGGAAAAGCGCAATACAGTTGCCTTACCAACGAGGATGGTGGCATTGTGGATGACCTCATCGTTTATTGCATAATGGAAAACAAGACGTACATGTTGGTAGTCAATGCATCCAACATAGAAAAAGACTGGAACTGGATTACCCGTTTCAATGTCAATAATGTAGAAATG
Organism: Segetibacter sp.; assembly: GCA_031424295.1. GTDB lineage: Bacteria > Bacteroidota > Bacteroidia > Chitinophagales > Chitinophagaceae > Segetibacter. Next base: position 28,087 of record JANPHE010000075.1, read on the forward strand.
CACAACATCAGCAGTAAAACCTGCTTGTTGGCAATACAGGGTCCAAACGCCTGTAGAATTCTTCAGCCTCTTACAGACATGGACATCATGAACCTTAAATATTACACATTTGTAAAAGGTCGTTTCGCAGGTGTAGATAATGTATTGGTAAGTGCTACCGGCTATACTGGCAGCGGTGGTGTAGAAATATATTTTGATGACACCAGTGATAATGCAAATAAAATATGGGATTCCATTTTTGAAGCCGGCAAAGCGTTAGGAATTAAACCAATTGGACTAGGTGCAAGAGATACATTAAGACTAGAAATGGGTTATTGCTTATATGGCAACGATATTGACAGCACCACCACCCCATTAGAAGCTGGTTTGGGTTGGATTACCAAATTCACCAAAGACTTTACGGCAAAAGAAATATTGGAAAAACAAAAAGCACAAGGTATAACCCGCAAACTGGTTGGTTTTGAAATGATTGACAAAGGCATTCCACGCCACGGCTACGACATCGTAGATACTGAAGGCAATATTATTGGTGTAGTGACCAGTGGCACACAAGCACCCTCATTAGCAAAAGCGGTAGGATTGGGATATGTTTCCAAAGAACTAGCTGCTATTGATTCTAAAATATTTGTAAAGGTGCGGGACAAAAACCTGGAAGCTAAGGTGGTAAAATTTCCGTTTGTTTAAACAAGGCGTTGCTTAACTGATCAATTGTATTTGTCATCAAAAAAATAAGTGGCACTCACCTCTCTTCCAGCAAACAAATATGTGCATTATATCTGTTTTCAGCCACTATTAATCCACTTACCTGCCCTCCAAAAGGTTATGCAGGTAAATTTGAAAATGCGGAAAATCATTTATGCACTTTTGCTGTTGTTCCTTGCATCATGCGGCAAAAAAATAACAGAAACTGGTAAGGCATCTTATTATGCTGATAAATTTGACGGTAGAAAAACAGCAAGCGGCGAAGTTTTCAGACAATCGAAAAATACCGCCGCACACAAAACGCTTCCATTTGGTACAAAAGTTACCATCAAAAACCTTACAAATGGAAAGACCGTAAAAGTAAAGATCAATGACCGGGGGCCTTTTGTAGCAGGCAGAATAATAGATTTAAGCAAAAGCGCAGCAAAAAAAATTGATATGGTCAACGCCGGTGTTGCCAATGTGGAAATAAAATATAAAGGCAAAAAAGTATAATGGAAAACAGAACAGAAATAACTTCTTTGGGTGAGTTTGGGCTGATAAATCACCTCACAAAAAACTTTGAAACACACAACGCATCTACCATTTTAGGAGTGGGCGACGATGGTGCAGTGATTGATCATTTTGGCAAGCAAACAGTCATCTCTACGGATATGCTTATAGAGGGAATTCATTTCGACCTCATGTATACACCACTAAAACACCTCGGTTACAAAAGTGTGGTTGTAAACCTAAGCGATATATTGGCAATGAACGCCACGCCTACGCATATCACCATGAACATTGCTTTCAGCAACCGTTTTAGCCTGGAAGCACTGAATGATTTTTATGAAGGTGTGTATTTGGCTTGCGAGAAGTACAAGGTGGACCTGATTGGAGGAGATACCTCCTCTTCTCAGAAAGGTTTTATCATAAGTGTAACTGCTTTGGGTGAAATAGCTCCTGATAAAATGGTTAAGAGAAGCGGTGCACAAAAAGGTGATTTGCTCTGTGTAAGCGGCGACCTTGGTAGTGCATTTTTAGGACTGACCATATTAGAAAGAGAAAAGAAAATTTACCTCGAAAACCCGGACATACAACCCGATCTTGAAAATGAGGAATATATTGTAGGTAGAATGCTGAAGCCGGAAGCAAGGGTGGACATTATTGAGTTTTTCGAGGCATCAGATATTCAACCAACCAGCATGATGGACATTAGCGACGGGCTGAGCAGCGAAATTCTTCACATCTGCAAACAAAGCAATGCCGGTTGTGTCGTGTATGAAGATAAAATACCAGTGAACGATGAGGCCAAACAATACGCTTACAAGTTGGAAATGGATCCCACCGCTTGTGCGCTTAGCGGAGGCGAAGATTACGAACTATTGTTTACCGTGAAACAATCAGATTATGAGAAATTGGTATTGAATGAACAAATCTCTGTCATTGGTTATATAACAGATATAGAGGAGGGAGTGCATCTGATAACCAAAGGCGGCAGTACACATAAACTTACAGCACAAGGATGGAATGCATTTCAATAATGCTAATTCTATTGTAAGTGCATAACCAACTTTTTTGTTGATATGCATTTGGAACAATGTTCAACATGGTTGTGTCACATACTTGTACTTGTTGATAGACAATTCGGCCTTTTCTTTCTTTTGTTAACTAAACGGAAAAGCATACTAATTCTTCTAAATTAATGTGGACCGAAACCATAGCTTTATTATATTGCCATTGTGTTTAAAACCAATGTACTAGTCGTTTTTGCTATTGCCATACTCGTGTCTTGCAGCACCACAAAAACATCCTTCCATCCGGAGCATAAGTTTGCTCCCGAACAACTAAAAAAGGACTTTGCTATTTTAAAAGAAACATTAGAAGCCAATCATCCTAGCCTTTATTGGTATACTACAAAAGATTCACTGGATCGGTTATATGGTGCAATTGCGAGTGGGATTACAGATTCGCTAACAGAAGCGCAGTTTAGAAATAAAGTGGCTTATTGGGTAAGCAATGTTCATTGTGGCCATACATCTACACGAGCATCCAAAGCTTATATCAAGTATTTTGAAAAAAAGAAACTCCCCTTATTTCCATTCAACATAAAAGTTTGGAGCGATAGTGCAGTTGTAATCAATAACCTTCTAAGAAACGACTCGGCATTAAAAAGAGGCACCATCATTTTGGCGATCAACGGTTATAGTACTTCAAAGGTTATTGATAGCATTAGCAGCCTCATCAGCACAGATGGATTTAGCAACAATTTCAAACACCAAGCGATCAGTTTCAATTTTGGAGCTTATTATAAAAATGCATTTGGCTTAGACAGTCAGTATGTTATAAAGTACCTTGACAGTACTGGCTTAGAACACATTCATATTTCCAGGAATTATGTTTCAATAACGGATACAGCAAAAAAAGTTGTAAAAAAACGGGTCGTTTTAATTTCAAAAAAACAACAAAAAGAGAATGAACTTTCCGTATCAAGAAAT
>JANPHE010000076.1:0-19751 GCA_031424295.1 Segetibacter sp.
TTAGCCCTCTATAAATTCTCCAAATACCATAGATAGTACACAATCCACCGAAAATATACCTATAGGCAATATCAAAGTTGTCTAAAGTAATTCCGAAAAATTCTGCGAAAAATAAAAAACCTGCAGCCCCCAAATACAATATTCCCATAACAAAATCCAACATTGAACGAATGTTTAAATTTCCTTTGGTACGCCTATTCCTAATTTCATTTTCCATTACTCAATATTGAGGAGGGGCAATTTATACAATTTATCGCTTAAGAAAGTACAACTTGGCTTATATCAATAAATTCGATGCAAATAGTTTCAAAATTTTAATCTTCCAATCCCACAAAAGTGACAGGTAATGTGAAATAAACGGGTACAAATCTATTGTTCTGCATGCCGGGTTTCCAATTGGGCATCCTCTTAATTACATTCAATACTTGCTGATTATATGGGCTTACGCCTTGCAAAACCTGTGTACCTTCTATTGAGCCATCTATTCCAACAATAAATCTTATGATGACAACTAATTTTTGACCCGGCTCCAATCCTTCGGGATCACTCAAACTTCTCATCAGGTATTTTTTCAATGCTTCCATTCCACCGGGAAACTCGGGCATCACTTCTGCATGTTCAAATGGTTGATCAATTTCAGGTTCTGGAATCTTTGGCTTATCTGCTATTTTGGTTCCTGTACCATTCCCTTCCACTAATGGAGGCAATTCTGGTCGATCCGAGAGTATTCCTGGAATAGTTACAGTTCCCAATACTTTATTATCCAAATCGTCCCGGGTAGGTATTTTACCAGCTTTATTATCAGGAACAATTTTATATGCAGAATTATTAACAACTGCTACTTTTGTTTTTTGAATTTTCGGTATTTTCTTAGGTGCTGTAATATCAGGATCAAAATGAGACAGTTCAATAATTCCGGAAATTATTAATGGAGAAACGGATGACTTGCCAAATGTATTACTGATGAACCAAGAAGCACTAAGTATTACTACACAACAAAAAGTAACAGTCAATGCCTTTATCAGCCGCTTATTGTACTCCTTTCGTAACTCATAAGCACCATATGCTTTATTACGGTTTATAAATATGATGTCCAAAATGTCGGATTGCAATATTGATTCGGGTTTCATAACAACGATTTTAATGGTGAGTTGAAATAAATCCCAGCGCTGGGTTTGTAATAAGATGCCAAGCCATCAGGATTCCATAAGTTTGAATTTTAAATATTGAAGGCTGATTAATAATAATCATTTTTTGAAGTAAGCATAAACAGGCATCGTAAATGGCAAACAAGATTATCTTTGACCCATGAAAATTTTGATGGTATGCCTGGGTAATATTTGCAGAAGCCCATTAGCAGAGGGCATTTTAAGAAATAAAGTAAAAATAGCTGGCCTTGATTGGATCATTGATAGTGCAGGCACAAGTGGCCACAATCCCGGCTGCCCGCCTCACCGGTTGTCACAAAAAGTTGCACTGGAAAATGGAATAGACTTGTCGACTATCAGGTGTCGAAATTTTACTAAATCGGATATCAATATGTGCGACAAAATCTATGTAATGGACGAAGATAATTATGCCGAAGTAAAACGAATAAGTGGAACGGCATGGGATGAGCAGAAAGTGGATTTTTTGCTAAATGAAATTTTTCCGGGGCAAAATAATAATGTAATGGATCCCTGGTATGGCGGAGAAGAAGGTTTTTATGAAGTATATGAATTGATAGATAAAGCCTGCGATGCGATCATAATGAAATATGGAGCACGATAAGAAATTAGCTATTCATAACTAATATGAAAAAGCCATTTTTGATAAAAAAAATTAGAAGATAATAATGAAACCGTCACTACCACAAGGAACAAGAGATTTTTCAGCAGAAGTAGTCAGCAAGCGAAACTATATTTTTAATACCATCCGAAGTACGTTTGAGCTTTATGGTTTTCAACCTTTGGAAACACCGGCAATGGAAAACATGGAAACCTTAATGGGTAAGTATGGAGAGGAAGGAGATAAATTGATTTTTAAAATATTGAACAATGGGCTAGACAATCCAAACAAACATGAACAAGCTACAAAAGATTTTGAAAAGGTATTAGAAGGCAAGAATAACAAAGGGATTACAGAAAGGGCTTTGCGCTATGACCTAACAATACCTTTTGCCAGATATGTAGCAATGAATCATGGCCAATTGACACTTCCATTTAAACGATATCAAATACAGCCGGTTTGGCGAGCAGATAGACCGCAACGTGGTAGATACAGAGAGTTTTATCAATGCGATGCAGATGTGGTTGGCAGCAATAGTCTTTTGAATGAAGTTGAACTTGCTTGTATTTACAGTCAAGTCTTTGACAAATTGGGATTGGATGTAGAAATAAAAATAAACAGCAGAAAAATATTGGTTGCCTTAGCTGAATTATGTGGTGGAGCAGATAAGATGATGGACATTACAATTGCCATAGACAAACTTGATAAAATTGGGGTTGAAAAAGTAAAAGAAGAACTTACTCAGCGAGGACTAACCGAAACTCAAGTATTGACGATAGAACAATACCTGAACATAGCAGGAAATAATGCTGAAAAACTTTCATCTCTTGGAACACTTTTAGGTGACTCCACAATAGGAAAAGAAGGGATTGACAACATAAATTATATCCTCAACTTTCTTCCAGAATCTGTACTTAAAAAAGTATCAACAGATTTCACCCTTGCCCGCGGATTAAACTATTATACAGGGATAATTTTTGAGGTAAAAGCCAACTATGTACAAATGGGCAGTATTGGAGGTGGTGGAAGATACGATGACCTTACAGGATTGTTTGGCGTACCCAATGTGCCCGGTGTTGGCATTAGCTTTGGTGTAGATCGCATTTACGATGTAATGGAAGAATTGAAGTTGTTTCCGGAAGCAATACAAGGAGGAACTAAAATATTATTCTTTAATCTTGGAGAAGCTGAAAGCAAAGCAGCATTTGTGATAATGCAACAAGTACGTGCCGAAGGTATAGCAAGTGAACTTTATCACGAAAACATAAAATTTGATAAGCAATTTAAGTATGCAGATAAAAAGGGAATTCAGCATGTTGTGATATTAGGTAGTAAAGAATTATCAGAAGCGACCTGCACTTATAAAAACTTACAAACCGGTGAACAACAAAATATGGCTCAGGTCGATTTTGTACAATTTGTCAAGGGGATATTATTGCAAACAGAAGGCAACTGATTATAAATAAATTATTTTGGGGAAATATTAAATAACAGTTTATGAATAATATTCCATTTACGACAATCGATTGGGCATTTGTTGAAAGTGTTGAACACAAAGGCGAACAAGGAACTTCATTTTGGCAAACCCAACAATTTGGAGGAATAAGGACAAGAATTGTTGAATATTCCAAAGGCTACATTGCTGACCATTGGTGCACAAAAGGTCACATAGTTTACTGCCTTGAAGGTTCTTTTTCAAGTGATTTGGGAAATGGAGAAGTAATTATCTTAACCAAAGGAATGAGCTATATTGTGTCTGATGAACTTAGTTCTCATAAATCCACCACTATAGATGGTGTAAAGCTACTGATCATAGATGGAGATTTTTTAAGTAAACAATAGATGCATGGATAGCCATCAAATAACAATAGCAACCTACAATAGCGTAGCTAAAATCTATCAGGATAAGTTTATGGATTTGGATATCTACAACCATACCTATGATAGTTTCCTGAAATTTCTTGATAATTCAAATGCTACAATATTTGAAATAGCATGTGGACCAGGTAATATTGCCCGATATCTTTTATCAAAAAAACCAACACTAAAAATAGCGGGAATAGATCCTGCAATTAATATGGTTGAATTGGCAAATGCCAATAATCCAACTGCGCGTTTTAGTGTAATGGATTGTAGAAACATTGAACAGTTAGCAGAAAAGTATGACGCTATTGTCTGCGGATTTTGCATGCCTTATATATCCAAAGCTGAATGCGAAAAATTAATAAAAGATTGCCATCAACTATTAGAAAGTGGAGGAATATTGTACTGCAGTACCATGGAAGGAGATTATGCTACGTCCGGTTTTGAAACAAATAGTGCTGGCAACACCATATATATTTATTATCATGACGAGGCTTATTTAAAGAATACCCTACTGAAATACAATTTCGAGATCCTTGAGTTTTCCAGGCAGCCCTATACAAAATCTGATGGCTCAATGGTGAATGACCTCTTTTTCATTTCAAGAAAGAAATAATAAAGTGATTCAAGGTCTAGGATTTATGATAGTTGAAGTACATTAAACTATCCCCCTTAACTCCATTTCTGAATCATTTGCTTAACCTGCAAAATCGTGAATGGCTTAGTTATAAAATCTTTCATCCCAACATTATAGCAAGCTTCTTTGTCTTCTGCCATTGAATTTGCAGTCATGGCTATAATTGTTGGTTTTACTCCTACTGACAATTTATTCAGTATTTGTTCTGATGCATCCATTCCATTCATTTCAGGCATTTGAATGTCCATAAAAATGAGATCATACTTCTTCAAATTACTTTTCTCAACAGCAACCCTGCCATCTTCGGCTACATCCACTTTATAGCCAATCTTTTCAAATATCTTGGTTGCAATCAACTGATTCATCATATTGTCATCCACAACTAGAATATTCAAGGGTATAAATTTGAATTCTTCTTGTACACTTTCCAATTGACCTCTATCTTCAAATGGTTGTATTGTTTCCATTGGGATCACAAAGCTAAAAACAGAGCCTATCCCCTCTTCGCTTTCTACCCAAATACTTCCATTCATTAATTCGACCAAATTTTTGCAAATTGTAAGCCCAAGACCAGAACCTCCATATTGCATAGAAGTTGATCCTTGTGTTTGATAAAATGGCTGAAAAAGATACTCAATCTTTTCTCTACTAATTCCGATGCCTGAGTCTCTTATACTAAACTGAAGTGCTTGCATATTTCCAACTTTTTCTTTGCAAGAAACAGTTAATTCAATCATACCGTTTTCGGTAAACTTAATTGCATTTGTAATAAGATTCACCAGCACTTGTTTTATCCTGCTTTCATCTGCTAATACAAAATTTGACACATCAGGATCTATCGTATGTTGCAACTTAATTTGCTTCTTGGGTGCTTTAATCCTAGGAGCGGTAATCTGAATTACTTTATCAATCAGTTGACTCAGCTTTACAGGCCTATAGACAAGTTCTAACTTATTGGATTCTATTTTTGACAAGTCCAATATTTCAGAAACAATATCTAACAAAAGATAACTACTCGCTCCTAATGTTTCTATCATTTCTTTTTGATGATCTAATATTTCATTCTCCTGCAAAAGCTGAGAAGCTCCAATTATCCCATTCAATGGCGTTCTGATTTCATGACTCATATAGGAGAGAAATCTGGATTTGGCTACCGTTGCTTGCTCTGCTTGCTGTTTTGCAATTGTTAAATTGGTCATTGACATATCGAGCAAATTCTTCTTCTCCTCAAGTTCCATTTTATCATTCAGATAGGTTCTCTTAAAAACGCTAATCATAGAGGCAGTGAAAATTAGAAAGATGAGGCAGCTCGAGATAAGATCATACTCCATTTGAGCTTCATCAGTATATTTAAATACCCATTGGGGATAGCGCCTTTCAAGCACAATTAAAAAAACCATCGTAACACAGATAACTACGGTGTATAGCAGTTGCTTAGATTTATCGATCAACATGATAGCTAAAGCCATGGAAAAAATTGAAGCCATTGGTCCTGTTCCTTTTATCCCACCTGTAAAAAACCAACCTGGGATAAAGCTTAGAATACCAAAAACCAGAAAAATATGAATTAGATAACCGTTGTCCCGATTAATAAATCGATTGTAATAGTAAAATGAGATAGAGACAGCCAAAACAACAAGTAATACCAGATTTAAATGATTGGGCAAATTCAATAAATAATTGGTGATGATCCCAAAAATCATAAGGACAAACAAAGCAAATAAAACCACGTTAAATATCTTATTCTCAAGCCTATCCTCTTTGTTATATAACCTGATCATTTTTATCAAATTCTTCATCTGGTTCATTTATGATTACGTGCTTCGATCCTATTACAAAACACTATTCCATTTATTATTTAAAATCAAAGTGAATGGAAGTTCAAGCTTCAAAAAAAATTAAACTTTTTAGTCAAATCTTTCCTCAAAAAAATGCTAGTTGCAAGCTTATTTTATTTCTCCAACCATGTTTCCTGGTATTACCCATTCATCAAATTCTTCAGCTGTCACGTATCCTAATTTTACTGCCATTTCTTTTAAGGTTGTTCCTTCTTTATGCGCCTTTTGTGCTATTTCAGCAGCTTTGTAATAACCTATTTTAGTATTAAGCGATGTCACCAACATCAGGCTATTGTCAACATGCTTTTTAATATTTGATTCAATAGCAGCCAATCCTACAGCACATTTATCATTGAAGCTCACACATCCATCACCGATCAGCCTTGCACTGTGCAAATAGTTAAAGATCATTACCGGTTTAAAAACATTCAATTCAAAATGACCCATTGAACCACCAACATTAATGGCAACATCATTGCCAAGTACCTGAGCTGCAATCATAGTCAATGCTTCGCTTTGCGTTGGATTTACCTTTCCAGGCATTATAGATGATCCCGGCTCATTATCAGGAATAAACAACTCGCCAATGCCGCTGCGTGGACCTGAAGATAGCATGCGAATATCATTGGCGATTTTCATAAGGCTGACAGCTACAGTCTTCAATGCGCCATGAGATTCTACAATGGCATCATGTGCTGCAAGGGCTTCAAATTTATTTTCGGCAGTTACAAAAGAGAGTCCTGTAAGTTGCGCTATGTACTTCGCCACGTTTTCAGAATATCCTTTGGGCGTATTGATGCCTGTACCAACAGCGGTACCACCTAAAGCCAACTCGGCTAGGTGTGCTATTGTATGATTAATGGCTCTTAATCCGTGATCTAGTTGGCTAACATAACCGCTGATTTCCTGCCCCAAAGTAAGCGGTGTAGCATCCATAAAATGCGTTCGGCCAATCTTTACCACATGCATAAATTCGGCGCTCTTGGAAGCCAATGTATCTTTCAGTTTTGTAATGCCCGGAATGGTGACTTCAGCCAAAATTTTATACGCTGCAATATGCATAGCAGTGGGAAAAGTATCGTTTGAAGACTGCGATTTATTGACATCATCATTAGGATGAAGGAACTTTTCTTTATCATTAAGATTGCCTCCTTTTATCACATGCCCCCGATAGGCTATTACTTCATTTACATTCATGTTGCTTTGGGTACCACTACCAGTCTGCCATACTACCAATGGGAATTGATCGTCAAGTTTTCCCTCGAGTATTTCATCACAAACCTGACCAATTAAATCACATTTATCTTTTGGCAATACGCCAGCATCAAAGTTTGTAAGCGCCGCTGCTTTTTTAAGGTATGCAAACGCTTTAATAATTTCTTTCGGCATCCTGTTAATGTCCTGCGCTATCTTAAAGTTGTCTATACTGCGCTGCGTTTGTGCTCCCCAATAAACATGTGATGGTACTTGCACTTCCCCCATTGTATCTTTTTCTATACGGTATTCCATAATTATTTTTTTATATGTTATTTTGCTGCGCAAAGGTACGCGAAAGATGGGTCTGCAAGAAGTCAACACCTTTGATAATATTGATTAAATTTTTTTAATGACTAGTTGCAAAGTGAAAATAATTTTTAATCTAAAGTTGAAATACTGTTTTGAACTATGGTTGTTTAAACAATCAATTCGCTTTAAATCATAATTAGCCGAATTGGCATTTCGACGCCGGAAGGATTCTCCCCTACGCAATAATAGGGTTTCCCCTTCGCCTGCCTAACGGAATGCAGCTTGAAAAGACAAAGTGTAGTTGTAGCTTTTGTGTGCATACAATTTACTTTTAAAGCTATCTGCATCAGCATTGATTTACTGATTAATGCTATTTTTTTTAGAATAAACTACGATGGCCAATCTTTCCATATAGCAGATAGTCATAGTTTTTTCAATAATCAACTGTACACATTTTATTATTTGGTACTAATTCCTGAACACTGAATATTTTTGCTTCCATTTAACCTAAATTTTTACCGTTAGCATAGTATTTCACACTATACCCTTCCTTTTCTTTAATTTTCCGCCTCATTCTTCAACCAACCCTGTAAAAAGGGTAATAAAACAGAAAATATGAAATTAAAACAGCTACTTTTTGTAGCAATGCTTGCCATTACAACTTTAAGTTCAATGGCCCAAAAGTATGAATGGAAACAGGCAACGGCCAATGGTTACACTTACAAATATGTAACCAACGACCCTATGGCTACCCGCTTTTACACGTTGAAAAACGGGCTTTCCGTTATCCTTTCAAAAAATACAAAAGAACCTCGTGTAGCAGCAAGAATAGCGGTACGCACAGGTAGCAACAATGATCCAAAAGATCATACAGGATTAGCTCATTATCTTGAACACATGCTTTTTAAAGGAACTGACAAATATGGTTCACTGGACTGGTCAAAGGAAAAGCCGCTGCTGGATAAAATAGACAATTTATACGAAGTGTACAACGCAACCACAGATGCAGAAAAACGCAAGGAGATATACAAAGAAATAGACAAGGTTTCCGGTGAAGCTTCAAAATTTGCCATAGCAAATGAATATGACAAAATGATGTCATCAATAGGCGCCCAAGGCACGAATGCACACACTTCGGTGGAAGAAACGGTATATGATGAAGATGTCCCAGCCAATGCAATTGACAAATACCTGGAAGTACAGGCTGAGCGCTTTCGCAATCCGATCTTAAGAATATTTCATACAGAACTGGAAGCAGTTTACGAAGAAAAAAACAGGGGGCTTGACAATGATGGACGGAAGATGCAAGAAGCTACTATGGAAGCAATTTTTCCTACCCACAACTATGGTCAACAATCAACGATAGGTACCATTGAACATTTGAAAAATCCATCACTAAAAGCCATTCGCAACTATTACTACACCTATTATGTTCCCAACAACATGGCGATCGTAATGGCAGGAGATATTAACCCGGATGAATTGGTTAAGAAAATAGACCAACATTTCGGATACATGAAGTCAAAACCTGTAAGTGAATACAAAGGACCAAAAGAAGCACCGTTGGCAGGACTTATAACCAAAGAAATATTTGGGCCTAGTGCAGAAAGTGTTCGTTTGGCTTATCGCTCAGGACCAAGTGACTCAAAAGATGCCATGATAACCGATTTAATGGCATCAATTTTATCCAATGGAAAAGCTGGGTTACTGGATTTGAACCTCAACAAGCAACAAAAGTTACTAGGTGCAAGTGCAGGATCTATACAGAACAAAGATTACGGCGTTTTCATTGTACAGGCTTCACCAAAACAAGGTCAGTCATTAGAAGAAGCAAGGGATTTGTTGTTTGGACAAATAAAGGATTTGAAGAGTGGTAATTTTGATGAGACCTTAATAAAGGCCATTGTTTCCAATTATAAATTAAGTCAATTAAAAGCTTTGGAAGACAACTCCAGCCGTACAGATGAAATTGTAGACCAATACATCAAAAGCAATGGGACCAAATGGCTAAGCAATGTAGCACTGTTGGATGATATGGCTAAAGTAACCAAAAAAGAATTGGTTGATTTTGCGAACAAATTCTTTGGGGATAATAACTATGTTGTTTTGTACAAAAGAAAAGGAGAAGATAAAAACATTGTAAAAGTTGAAAAGCCACCTATTACTCCGGTAGAAACCAATGCCGGTAAAATGTCACCTTTTGTAAAAAGCATTACTGAAACACCATTGCCTGCGCTAAAACCTGTATGGCTTGATTATAAAAAGGATATCCAATGGGGAAAAGCAGGAAATGCAGAAGTGTTGTACGTACCCAATAAAGAGAATGATATTTTTACCTTAACCTATCGTTTCGATTTTGGTAGCTGGAACAATAAGATATTACCATTGGCTGCCCAATATGTTCAGTTTTTGGGTACCGATAAAATGTCTGCCGAAGATATCAGTAAGCAGTTTTATAATCTGGCATGCAACTTTAGTGTAAATGCCGGTAGCGAAGAATCAATCATTACCATTGCCGGGCTTCAGGAGAATTTTGATAAAGCGGTAATGCTGTTTGAAGACCTGATGAAAAATTGTAAACCCGACGCAGCAGCTTTGGAAGGAATGAAAAACCGGCTTGCAAAAACGCGGGCTAATAACAAACTAAATAAGCAAGCCATTTCTTCGGCTATGAGAAGCTATGCAACTTATGGTGCTACCAATCCATACAACACTGTTTTGTCTGACAAAGAAATTAAAAGCCTGAAAGCAGATGATCTTGTAGCATTGCTTCATACCATGAATTCTTTCAAACACAAGATTACTTATTATGGGCCCCAATCCTTAGAAACCTTATGCAAGAAAATGCCAATCCTGCACGCAATGCCGGAAATATGGACGCCAAATCCTGAAGCCGTAAAATATGTGCGTACGGTACAAACAAATAATCAGGTTTTGTTTGCAGATTATGATGCAGTACAAGCTGAAATTTATTGGGTAAAAAACCTTTCGGCTTACGATCCGAAAGCGGAAGCGTTGGTGAATTTATTCAATGGCTATTTTGGTGGCGGAATGGGTTCTATCGTTTTCCAGACCATAAGAGAATCTAAAGCATTGGCTTATTCAACATACGCAGTAGTGCAGACACCAAACAAAAAAGAAGATCCATTTGCCATTGTTGCTTATGTAGGCAGTCAGGCTGACAAAGCAAATGAAGCAATTGTTGGCATGAATGAGTTGTTGACAGATTTGCCACAAAACGAAGCCAACCTGGTGAATGCAAAAAAGAGTTTGATGAAAGACATAGAAACAGACAGGATTACCAAAGATGGCATCATCAACAGTTACCTGAATGCAAAACGTAAAGGAATAGATCATGACATGCGCAAAGACAACTACGATCAGTATGCCAATCTGAGCCTTGCTGAAGTAGCAAAATATCACAAGGATCATTTGTCTCAGCAACCATACACCTATTGTGTAGTAGCATCCAACAAACGGATCAGCCCCGATGCTTTGTCAAAATATGGCGAAGTAAAAGTGTTGACATTAGAAGAGTTGTTTGGGTACTAATCAACCTCAGAATAAATAATAGAAAAGGCTGACTGTAATGGTCGGCCTTTTTTTATTGAATGAAATTAGAAAAACAATTTTAAGTAGGGAAAGGCTGAGGGGGGCTGATGAATTAGTGTTCATGTTTGAATAACCTGTGTTATAAAATCCATTCATTCGTTGTTATTAAGTTAATCTATTTCAGGACGAGATAACAGCAGTCACCTTGAAAATTTGCCGGTTTGGTTCTCCGCTTCGCCGGACCATTTCTTGCCCATTGAGGAAAACGGAACCTAAGTTATTACTTGCAGCCCAGCATTAAATAATCGTTCTAATTTTTAATAATCGAAATTTTCATTCTTACATTTTCTTTTGGTCTGTCGTTCTTATCGGTTTTAACAGCTGCAATTTTGTCAATTACTTCAAGACCTTCTACGACCTCGCCAAAAATTGTATAATTCATATCTAAATGTGGAATTCCGCCCAGCGTTGCATAGATTTTCTGTTGTTCGGGTGTAAATGTAAAATGAGGAGTTTTCTCATATCGCTCAATCGAAATAGGGTCACTTAATTGTCGTGATGCATATGTTAAACTATCTTCAGTAAGGCGCATGTAGTATTTTCTGAGTTCCTTACTTTTACCACTGAAAGCAACATTGTAATTAATTTTTTGCACAATGTTTTTATTCACTCGTATTTCTTCTTTTCGCAAGGCGGCCGAATCAAAAGTTTTACCCATAACAATATAAAATTGAGAGCCAGATGATTCTTTATCTGGAGTAACAGCATCATCTGCCCTGGCTGCCGCAAGCATACCTTTTTTATGAAAAATCTTTCTATTAAACTCAGCTGGAATCCAATAATCAACCTCTCCATTTCCTAAAGCTGCGGTGTCGTCCGCATACTTACTATCAGGGTCTCCTCCCTGTATCACAAATTGATTGATTACTCTATGAAATAGTAAGCTATCATAGAAACCTTTTTTAACTAGTCTAATAAAATTATCTCGGTGTAGCGGAGTTTCATTGAAAAGCTTCACTTTTATATTCCCATACGCTGTACTAATCAGAATGGTTTCTTTACTATATGTTTGACATGATGATATATTAACTCCAATAAAAAGAAAAAACACCATTGTTGCTATAAAATACTTTGTCATTAATTTGATAATTATATAGTTTATAAAATGTGATGCAATTAGTAAAATACGCAAATGGGATATTACCAACGTCACTCTCTTAAAAAAACCACCGTTATCAAACAAATATACACCTTGGTAATTATTATAAAAGCGATGTCTTTGATTTGCTTCATACACGTATGCAGTACATACAAGGCAACAACCGC
This sequence comes from Segetibacter sp., assembly GCA_031424295.1. Taxonomy (GTDB): domain Bacteria; phylum Bacteroidota; class Bacteroidia; order Chitinophagales; family Chitinophagaceae; genus Segetibacter. The sequence goes on from JANPHE010000076.1 coordinate 12,490, forward strand.
CGTTGTTAGTGGATCTTCAACAACAGTGTACATAGGTCTACAAAATGCTCAGGTTTCCAGGTTAAAGAACCCTCGAATACTGCAAAAAATATAGGCTCTCCACTTGCCAAAATCAACAGGGTAAACAACCCGACAAATCCATAAGAGCACATGATGACAGGTTTCATTTATTGCCAGTTTGGCAAAACGAAAGCTTAGTTATTGGGCGTTTATGCTTCTTTAATTTGGTTTTATGTGTACTACTTTATTGTCTTGTAATATAACCAAATCAGTTTGTTTCTGCTTTTTAAACTCTAATAGTTTTTGATATGCTTTTTCAAGACCCTCAACAATTTTTTTATTGATATCTTTTTGATTATTTGCCATGGTAATATTCTTTTAGTTTGTAAAACTTTAATTCATCTAATATTTCTAGTTCTCCCAAATTGTCTGTTTGTGCAATTAGCTGGTGATTACCAAATGAATTGTCAAAAATTAAAACCGCATCAACAATGTCAAGATAAATGTCGAACAAGTTTTGAATGCCTCTTGAATACCCTCTTTCAATAATGTCAGTAGGTATGTTATGTCCACCTTCTAACACTCTAATTTTTACTCGCTCATTTGCGAGTTCTACAGTTTGCAACCAAAAAAATAAAAGTGTAACCTTATATCCTTTTTGCTGTGCTTTCAAAACAAAACTTTTATACGACCTGGTAGAAAGTGTAGTCTCAAATGAAAAGTTAATTCCTTTATGTAGTAATTCATCAATTCTATTCAACATAATTCGACCAGCTTCAAACGCAACTTTTTCTGGTTGAAAGGGTGATAAGCCTCTTGCGATTTCATCTGCGTTTACAAATTCTTTGCAATCTAATGTGTCGACTAAAATTGTAAATGAAGCTGTCGTTTTTCCAGCCCCATTACATCCAGCAATAATATACAAATTTTTGTCGCTCATTATCGCAAAAGTACATTCTTAAAAGTCATATCCAATTTATGGCATTTTTTTTCAGCATAGCGAACAGGGCTTTGTGCAGGTTGGGAAATTGTATTCTTTCCGCCCCGATCCGATGTTGATTGAAAATATAAAATTGAAATTAAGAACTAAAGTTCAGCGATGTACGTCCTGCTGCTGGGTTTTGTTTTATCTATTAATACAAAACATACAAGACCCTAGCTGTAGTTGTTAACGGTTCTTCAACAACAGCTTTCATAAGTCAACAAAAAGCTTAAGTTTTCAGGTTAAAGAACCCTCGAATAGGGCACAAAATACAGCCACTCCATTCGCCCAAATCAACAGGGTAAACAACCCGACAAATCCATACGATCACTTAATGGCCGGTACCATTTACAGCCCTTTGGAGAAAACGAAACCTTAGTTATGGGTGGCTGCCTTTCTGTCTTTATTTTTTGTCGGTCATAGTGAGTTGTCAGAATTTATTCTACTTCATTTTCATCAGCTTCTCCTTCATAATTTTTTATTTCATTCATCCACTCTTCAAGAGTTCTACCTTGATATTTCCACATGTTCACTCCCCAATAAGCACCTGAACGATTTCTGCGATTTTTTCTTGTTTCAATTTCACGAGTGAGTGGAGATAATCTCCAAACCTTGTCTTCAAATTTTACTTCTTTGTTGCCAATAATTTCTGCAACAATATTAGCATCGTCAAAATACACAATTGTCTTACCGATTAAGTCTAGACTTTCAAAAGATAATCGATTTCCGACACTTCTTCTTTCGGTTGAATAGTTATTGCTGGTTTTTAAGGTGTCGTCAATCGGCAAAATATTTTCAACTATAATTCTAATTAAAAAATCTGCACGATTTCTAATTTGTTCCTCGCCCCAATTTTGCTGGTCGGTGATTTTATTTTTTGCAATTTGCATTCCAGCATTATTTTCATAAATCTCTTTTTTGCCTCTGAAAGAATGGTTACTCAATTCTTGATTATGACGAATCAAAGTTAAGTTCCCAATATTATTCAAATAATTGTCATGAATTTCCTGATAATTTTCACCAAGTTCGTTTTTCCAAGTTTCATTTAAGGTTTGTGGCATTATATGTTCAATTTGCAAAAGTTTGTCGTTCAAAGCAGGACGATTTCTTGTTAATTCCTTTTCAATCAAACACTGTAAAAATTTACTGCTTCTCAAATTGTAAAAATTCGATTCTGGACTTGATAAATTGGTTGTAATATCGTTGTCGTTAGGTAACCTCAAAGCGTATTGTTGATTTGAAAGAATTTCTAACATTTTTGCCTTTTTATCTGCCGCTTCGATCAAACCATCAAAGTATTCCACAAGTAGCGGGGCATTCTTGTTTTCCCCTTGTGTAATTCTCAAAATTCTTCTACGAGCGATGTAAATGAAAATCGCATCTAAAATTGCGATAGTATCATTATCATCTAATTTTTGTTCGATTCTTAAATGTAAAACACCTAAAATAAATGAGTAAAATCCTGACGATTCTATGACTTTCAAATCTGCAATTTTCAAGTCAATTTTATCATTTTTACTTGATTTATAACCTGCCAAAATTGCATATTCATCGGAATATTCTGCCAACGTTTTAATTAGTTGTTCGTGATTGTCATCGCCAAACAAATCTTTAAAATCACGATAAAGTTCTTTATGGTTTGTGTCAGTTGCTTTTTTATAACTGGCTATATCAATTAACTGCATATAATCACGAATAAATGCCGAAACAGAAAATGCGTTGTTATCTCCAGTTAGGTTTTGTTCAATTTTCAACCAAAAATTATGGTATAAATTATTTTGTTGAGTTGAAGATTTGCCCAACAATAAATAGTTTCTAACTAAATCCGCTAGCGATAAAGGTTTTCCCAACGAATTCATACTCTCAAAAATTTCTTGAGGTTTTTCCCAATGATTTCTCTCTGGCTCCAACTGAATCGTAACAATATTAAAATTCACTATTCCTTTTTCAATTAAGTCCCGGACTCTGTCCTGTTCTAATTTTTCCAATTTTGATTTGAAAAATTTATAGTTTTTAAAAACAGTTGACTTCTTATCAATATCGTCTAAATGTTCACCCAAAATGATATTCTTATATGCTTTCCAGTCAGATTCAACTTGTTTTAATTTGATTTTGTATTCCACATCGCCACTGACATTGTTATTTTTCAAATATTTCGAGTCAATAGTGCTTCTTAATGAACCATCAGAAATACAGTCTCGAGCGGCAATTAAAAACAGCATTGTTGTTGTCAATCTTTGCTGTCCATCAACTAAAATGTATTTATCGGGTTGTCCTAAAATTGTGCTTTCCGCATAGTAAATAACTGTTCCGAAGAAATGTTGAGAGTTCCTACTGTTCGCCACTTTTTCAATGTCTTTAAACAAGATTTCACACATATCTTCGCCCCATTCATAATTTCTCTGATAAGGCGGAATAAAGAAAGTTACATCATTGTTTGATAATAATTTTAAGATTTGATTATCTAAACTTCTCATATTGTCACCTTTGTTAATGTTGTTAATGAATTGGTCTTATTGAGTTGTAGTTCGGTCCCTTACAACCAATGAGCCTATTTGTATTACAATCCGCAATATAGGAAAAAACACTAGTATTAATAATCAACTTTTTAGTGATATACCTTTTGTTTTATTTTTATTACAATCCACATTTCTGTATCTATTTTTTAACGGCTTTTAACCAACTGTACTTACATCAAAGCTGTTATATTACCTTTCCCCCTTTACCATCGTTTACAATATGCCCGAAGTGGTTCCGAACGCCTTCGAAGTGCCAATTAACCACCTCGAGGTGGCGTTGGACCACTTACCAAGTGGCTTTGAACGGCCTCGTAGTGGCTTTGAACCACCTACTAAGTGGCTTTTGACCACCTCGAAGTGGTCGCGAACCACTTACCAAGTGGCATTTGACCACCTCGAGGGCGTTCCGAACCACCTAAACAGGTAGTAAATACCCACCGACAATCTAAAAAGCCAAAAAAATAAGATCGTTTTTCCCACTTAAGCGGTAGTATAAAGCAGATTGTGTAAACAGGATTTGGGGGTTCTCCCGGGGATTATTTTAAATCGCTGTCATCCAATTACACCCTTTTGCTATCACCCACAAGTCCAAAAGCCTGAAGTGGTAGCATGCCCATGGCTATTCATATATGCTAAAACCTTCCATGTGTTTCCTACCTGCTTTAACCCGTTCCAGACTCCCTATCACCCGTCCACCAACGGGTTAGAGGCCGTTCCGAACGGGTTAATACCCGTCTGCTAACGGGTTAGCACCCGTTCCGAAGGGGTTAGCACCCGTCCACCAACGGGTTAGAGGCCGTTCTGAACGGGTTAGCACCCGTTCGAGACGGGTTAAATGAGGTAAAATTTCCCACAAAAGGCTATTTTGAATAACTTTTTTGTGTATAATTTCCCACTAGCACATAAATAATAAATTTACATCTGTTCTCTGTTTACCCGTAAAGTTGTTTGGTGATACATTTGATGAGGACTGCTTTGATTTAGCAGGATAGGGATACTGTACCTTTTTCCTGAATGGGTAATCAATCTGTGCTTTGTACAATAACCTGAGAACCCGGCAAGGGTAAAAGATGTATTGGCAACAAATGGTGTGTGAGTTAGGTTTTTTGAAACAATAGCCACGAAAGATATATAGAAGAAGATGGTAGCCACAAATGCACGAATGAAAATTAGTAGCCCATTAGCACAAACTAATATATTCGTGCATTCATGACAAAAACATTCATGCATTCGTGACAAAAAACATTCGTGCATTCGTGGCAAAAACATTCGTGCATTCGTGGCAAAAACATTCGTGCATTCGCGGCAAAAACATAAACTATGAGCAATTTAATTTACAAAGAGGAAAGCTATAAGATTGTTGGCATTTGTATGGAAGTTCATAATAACCTCGGTGCCGGTTTTTTAGAAATTGTGTACAAAGACGCCTTGGAATATGAATTAAGGAAAGCCAACATTCCTTACGAAAGAGAGAAACAGTATGAAGTAAATTATAAAGGAACAATTTTACCCCATTTGTTTTATGCAGACTTTGTTTTGCTTGATAAAATAATATTAGAAGTAAAAGGAGTAGCTTCTATCAGTGAAGAATTTGTTGCGCAGGCAATAAACTATTTAAAAGTGTCCGGCAATAATTTAGCGCTTATTGTAAACTTTGGAGAATTGAAGTTGAACTATAAAAGAATAGTATTGTAATAGCCACGAATGAAAATTAGTAGCGCATTAGGACAAACTAATATATTCGTGCATTCGTGGCAAAAAAAATTCCTGCATGCGTGGCAATAGAATGAAGTAAAGTTTGAATTTTAGTAAGCGATAAATCGAAATATGGGAAATGTCTTACTTATTCTTAAACTCCGCTTTCCTTTTCTCTAAAAAAGCAGCAGTACCTTCCTTCATATCGTCCGTTCCAAAGCAGTCGCCAAAAGAGGTATTCTCTACTTCATACCCGTTTTTTGTTTCATCAAAAACTGCATTGGCAGCTTCTATACATTTGGCGATGGCAATGGGTGCTTTTGTATTGACCAAGGATAGGATAGCAACTGCTTTGTTTAATAATTCTTCCTGTGGCACTACATAGTTTACCAATCCATATTGCAGGGCTGTATGGGCATCTATCATGCTTGCAGATATCAGCAATTCTATGGCTCTGCCCTTTCCTATCAAATGCACCAATCGCTGCGTGCCTCCGTAGCCCGGTATCAGTCCCAAATTTACTTCCGGCTGCCCAAACTTCGCATTTTCGCTTGCTATTCTAAAATGACAGGCCATAGCCAATTCGCATCCGCCACCCAACGAAAATCCGTTAACTGCTGCAACCACCGGCTTGGGAGCATTTTCAATTTTAAAAAAAACATCCAACCCTCTCCTTGCCAATTGCTTTCCTTCTTCTATTGTTAGTCCTGAAAACTCAGTAATATCTGCCCCTGCAACAAATGCCTTGGCTCCGGCACCGGTAATAATTACCGATCTGATTTCGCTGTTGTTATACACTTCATCCATTACGTCATTCAGTTCGCTGAATACGGTACGGTTTAATGCGTTCAGTTTATCGGGCCTGTTGATGGTAATGGTGAGAATATTGTTCTCTAATGTGGTGAGCAAGGTTTGGTACATGATGTGAATGGGTGAATGGTGAATAGTGAAAAATAATTTTATACTTAAAAACTTCGATGTTCTTTTACCCAACTGCTAATGTATGTTGCAATGGTTGAGGTTGTAGTTCCGGGGGGGAATAATTTTCCTACGCCCATCGTATGCAATTCCTCCATATCATCATCCGGAATAATGCCGCCGCCAGTTAGCAGTACATCATCCATCTTCTTTTCCTTCATCAACTTGATAATTTTGGGAAACACTGTCATGTGTGCACCGCTTAATATGCTTACACCTATGGCATCTACATCTTCCTGCAAGGCTGCGTTTACCACCATCTCAGGGGTTTGCCTAAGTCCTGTATAAATAACTTCCATACCGGCATCCCGCAAGGCTGTGGCAATTACCTTGGCTCCTCTATCGTGACCATCTAATCCTACTTTGGCAACAAGTACGCGTAATGGTCTTTTGTTTTCTGCAATCATTGTGAAAATTAAAGTGCTGCAAAATTACTGAGTTATGTTTATAAAAAAGACCGGTATTATCCGGCCTTGTTTAATAAAGTCAATTAATTGTACTACTGAGTTAGGGAAATCCTTATTTGTACGCCTGCCCTGGTGTTGGTAGTAGGCGCAGAAGTAGATATATAAGGTATCACCTTCCTCTGATCAAAAAAGAGCTTCACATTTACCCTGTTATTGAGAACGTAATCAATAGAAGGTTGAATGGTTATTACTTTCTGACCGGCTGTTGTAAATGCATTGTCCTGGTCTAAGCGGCTGTTGCTGGTGGCATCATCTCTCATGCCAAGATCCAGCCTGAAGTTGATGTCATTCTCCAGTTTTTTGCCTTTCCATTTTATAAATCCTAAGCCCTTCTTTCTCCATCCTGCTCCAAAAGTCCATTCGGTAGAGTTTACTTCGGCCAATTGATAATCTACCAAACTCAAGCTTAACTGCCTGCTTTTCTTGTATTGGAAGGATGCTGTAACCTGACTAACCGTCGTTACATCAAATCCAATCAATGGGCTGAACTGCTCTTGAATAGTAATATTGGGTACCAGGAAGAATGGAACGAAATTACCTGCAACCGTATCAAGGAAACCCGGAGTGAGGTATCCAAATGGATCGGCATAATTTAAAGCACTATTGAAACTATTCATCCCA
>JANPHE010000077.1:0-54979 GCA_031424295.1 Segetibacter sp.
CTGATTTTCTTTTTGATTAAAGTTCGTAAGAAAATCAACCCAAGTAGCCCGTAGCCCGTTCCATAAAATATGATTAAATTGAAGTTGTAATTAAACCAGGGAAAGAGTTGCAATCCACCGCCGCCAATGGTTCGTTTGATAAATTTTTCCTTCAGGTGATTTATATAAATAGGAACACTTGCCCATTGGGTATATTGGTAAAAAATAAAAGAAACGCCCACTAAAACACTCAAAATGGGTACAAGGAAAGCGGCTTTGTGGCGGATGTTTTTGTGATCAATTAGCATCCAACCTGCCATGACGCCAGCCTGAAAAAAGGGCAACCAATCGAACTGTAGTGCTATCAGCAATACGATTGATAATGAAAGGAGAAGCGATAGTGATTGTTCTTTCAAATATTTGATAAACAACCACCAGCCAATAAAATAAAAAGGCAGTACTGCAGTCTCATGCACATACCCTTGTACGTGGTACCATAAAACGGCAGCATTGAAAACATAAAAAACCAAGGAAAGGTAAATAATGGCGGAACGGCGTTGAAAGTCTTTAACTAATTCTTTGACTAACGCATATACACTAAACAAGGTTATAACAAACCAAAACAATGAGAAGATACGGATATTAATTTCATCAGCCGGAAGGGCAAACCAGGAAAGGAAATAATAGGGCAGAAGAAACCAGCCATTTCCAAAGGTAAGAATGGTATTGTATAGCTGAGTTGAAGGTGCAGCAGTGGTATCAAATTCAAAGCTGGTCATTGGAATTCCTCGCTGTTTCATAGCAGGGAATTTTTGCCATTGCTGAATGTTTATGCAAACCATTGCAGGATTACTTTCTCTAAAGAAACCAAATGGTTTAGAAAAATTCATACTTACAACGGCTATGAAAACGACAATGGGAATGAGTATTATAACAATACGAGACCTCATTGGTCAAATATAGTGGAAGTTAGAAGTGCTTCCGCTTGGAGGCTAAGCTAAATTTTTCTTGCTTTTCCTTTTGCTCCTTCGCTGCCATTCTTCAAGCAGCTCTTTCTCGGTTTTTAGCTCAGGCTCTATTTCTATTTTTTTCAGGTAAACTGTTATCGATCTTTTAAGATTTGGTTGATCTTTTACATAAGCAAAAATGGAAATAGAATCGATACTGGCATTTTTTTCAATGATCAGGTTATTGCCGTCCCATTTGCCAAAAGTACTGGTGAATTGTACTTCATCTGAAGATAGAGGCAGATAATTGCCATTGGATAATTTCGCATCAATATTGATGTAATTGTAAACCCCTTTCTTCAAACTATCTGTATAAAGGTTGAAGAAGATACTATCAATTTTTTGGGCTTTTGCACCCATTGATATGGCCAATAATGATAGAATAATTAGTCTTTTCATCTTTGTGTTCCTATTCTTCTGCTGGTAAGAGAATTAACTGTTGACACACCTATTAACTCATCATGCCTACCAGAAAGTGATCGATAATACACTAGTATAGTATAGTCATTTTCTGTTTCCCAATAGTTGCCATCTGTTTGTTCCGTTTGGGCAATACTATTCGCATATCGGCTGTCCTTAGTCATATAGGTATAAGTGTAGTATCCTTGTTTTAGATATAAAGAGGTTTCATACACTCCTTTGGTTGCATCATAGGTCATAGCTGCCGAATCATTCAGGTTGTATTTATTCATTTCACCTACCACAAATACTTTTTTATTGGGATACGGATTATTATTTAAAGGTACAAATGTAAAATGAACATGTGCATAATCAGATTGCCACCAAGGATTGGAAACATCGCTTGATTCTACAAAAAATGCCCCATTGTTATCAGTAATTCTTAGGTAGCGTTGTTGTGTTCTTTCGCCATCAGGCATTAAATAAATATTGATGTTTCCCGGCTCATATTTTAGTTTATCTACTCTTTCGCTTTGTAGCCTAAAACTTCTGAGGTCTGCCCATCTATATTCTTTTCCAGCCGGAAAAACCATGTCATTTTCAATGTTAAATTCCATTACATTATTTCGGATAAAAGTGGGTGCTATGTTGGTCTTAGCATTGTCCCAACGATAGTTTTGCAGCACAACTGCTTTTATCTGTTGAACAGGATTTACAACGTTAAGTTGGTTTTTGTTCACCTGAAAAATGATCCTTTGGTGAGTCCTAAAAATTTCACTATTAAAAGGTTGTTGAATTTGCAATCCTACTTCTGCCATCTGAGAATATACCAATACCCTTCTGGTAAAGGCAAGTTTATTTTGATCTCCGTCAAGAAACACTTTTAATAAATAATTGCCACTTTTTGTGGGGACACAATTCCGATCCGGAAGTACAGCCTGATAATGTATGTACTTGGTTTGTGCTATTGATGATTGCCTGTATTGGTTTAGGCGCACCTGGCTAAATCCTTTGAGATAATCAAAAGTGCTCAGATTAACCGGCGTCCAATCGGCATTGCACAATTGAAAAGTGTAAAAATAGTTTTTCACTCTGCTTTCTATGTCATCAAAATGAAGTTCCATTGTACCTACGCTATTGACTTCAATAATTGGATAAGCCAATTGATTGCCAAATAAGTATAGTTTAATGCCTTGGATATTAGGCATTAATGTTACGTCCGCATTTTGCCCCAAAGAACTAAATGTTATCAATAAAGCACAAGAAAAATTGAAAATCCGCTTCATATTGTTCGTATTCAAACCTCTAACCTACAACTTCTAAATGATTTTGTTGCATTAACAGGTTCGGTTGTAGTTTTGGCAATTAACTAAAACCATGCCGATTGGATGTCGCTGTTTTCATAGCTAAGCGGATTGCGTTTAATGCTCAACAATCTTTTTCGAGGTTTATAATACGTCTTGCCATTACCGCAACAACTGTTAGTGTTGCTGCCATGATCATAACATTGGCTTTTGTCAATGGTTTCCAGCAAACCGTGAGTCAAAAAGTTTTTAGCTTCTGGGGTCATGTCAGGTTGCAACAATATGAAGCCAATAAGGCATTGGTAGCAGAAGAAACCCCACTTGACAAAAATGATTCAATTGTAACATTTATTAAAGGAATTGATGGGATTGCGACTGTGCAATCCTTTGCAACCAAGAGTGCAGTTCTTCAGCAACAGACCAATATAGAAGGTGTTTTATTTAAGGGTGTAGAGAAAGGGTATGATTTTGCACATTTAAAAAGCTTTCTGAAAGCAGGGCGTTGGCCAAACTTTAATGATTCTTTGTATAGCCGTGATATAATTATTTCTCAGCCAATGGCTGATCAGATGCAGATAAAGCTAAATGATACTATTAAAATTCATTTTATAGATGCTGCTGGAGGAAAAAGTAATTTCAGAAGGCTAACTGTTTCCGGCATTTACAAAACCGGAATAGAGGAATATGATAAATTATTTGCCATTGGAGACCTTCGCCTTATTCAGCGTCTGAATAATTGGCAACCCAATCAGATCGGAGGATATGAAATCTACCTTGATGATTATAAAAGGATGGACGAAATCAATCAGTTTATACTTGATAAAAACATCATTCCATCCAATTGGATTAGTAAAACAGTAAAGGAAGTTTATCCAAATATTTTCGATTGGTTAGGGATTCAGGATGTTAACAGAGATGTAATTATTGTAATCATGGCGATAGTAGCAATTATAAATCTGATAACATGTTTGCTCATCCTTGTGCTGGAAAGAACCAGGATGGTTGGGATATTGAAAGCAATTGGCAGCACCGATAGTACCATTCAAAGGATATTTCTGTTTAATGCCACATACATTGCATTTATTGGTGTTGTATCTGGATTGTTTTTTGGCTTAGGTATCTGTTTGTTGCAGCAGGCTACCGGATTTATCAAGTTGGATGAAACAGCTTATTATGTATCAACTGCACCAATCAAACTAATATGGTGGCAAATTGTAATTGTTTGTTTGGGTACCATAATTGTTTGTTTTTTGTCTCTTATAATACCAACATTGTTGGTACGTACGGTTAAACCTGTAAAAGCAATACAGTTTAGATAGGGGTGTATTTTAGCATATGCTACAAACAAAAAAATGATTTGTAAACTAAAGTCGAGATTTCACCGTTTATTTTGCATTCATTAGGATTTCAAATCGTTCAAAAAAGGAATAATGGCTCAGCCCCCGGATTATGGATCTTATGTAAAGCGTGAACCCAAAAGGTTCAGTCTGGTGCGGTTTATTAAAATTGCAGCTATTGTTACATTGGTTTTGGCATTAATAGAGGTTGGGTTTATTTATTTTTTTATGTCTTCAAAATCCGACAATAATAAACCTTCAGAATTGGGAAAAACAATTGCTAACAGTGATTCATTGCCTAGGAAAATTGACAGTTCCTTTATTTTCAATCAACCGATACCCATAGTTACCGATACAATTGCTACCCCAAAAATAATTCCTCCATCATTTGAAAAAATAATTGATAGTTCTAAAAAGGTTATTAATCCCGAAAACAAGATAGCGGTAATTATTCCTCCTAAAGTTGTTCCTAAAGTGGATGCGATTAAAGTGACGGATGCTATTAAATCTGGTCTAAAAGAATTAAATAATGCTAGAATGGTTGGTATTTTAGATAAACTCAAAAAAGAAAAATTGAGGAGAAAAAATAATTCCAATTGTGTACAAATTCGTAAAACGAGCAATAGCAATGTGACAAATGCTTTTAAAATAGCCGAGTATTTAAAAGATCGTGGTTATATTATTGGAGGTAGGCTTACTGTTTCAGGTTCTGTAACAGGGGTAAAGGTAGATGCTTCAAAAGACTGTATTGAGTTGACAATTGGAACGCTCTAGAACATTATTCAACCTATTTTGTCAGCCAGGAAAGTATAATTCCGGCAGCAACTGCTGCATTTAAGGATTCTGCTTCACCCGTTTTTAATATGGTAATTGGTTGGGTTATTTTTGATAACAATGGTTCTCTTATTCCTTTGGATTCATTGCCTATGACAATCACTCCTTCCTTTGGTTTTGAAATACCATAGAGGTCAGTTCCCTCGAGTAGGGCACCAAATACAGGTAATTGATCAAATTCAACCGTAGTTAGATCCTGGTACCAACAATTGACGCGTAAAATGCTGCCCATCGTCGACTGAACCACTTTGGGATTGTACAGATCTGCACTATCGTTGCTGCATATTATTTGATTTAATCCAAACCAATCTGCAGTCCGAATAATAGTTCCCAAATTTCCAGGGTCTTGTATGCCATCAAGCATTAGTGTTAGATTTCCTGTTAAAATTGGGCTTGATTTAAGCTCCTTTTGCTTTGCAACAATCAATACTTCGTTGGGAGTATGTAAATTGCTTACTCTTTCAAGTTCAGAGACGGAAATTTCTGTAAAAGGTACGGAGATGGAGGTTTGTTTGGCTAGCCAATCTTTTGTAGCATAGATATTTTGAATGATTCCGTTAGTGCTTAAAAATTCTTCTGCAAGCTTAGTACCTTCGGCCACAAAGCGTTTCTGTTCATCTCTATATTTTTTCAGGTATAAAGATTGAATATCTTTGACCTCTTTCTTAGTCATCATTTATATATATGTTTCTATCGAACGGAAAAATTTTGTTTTTTATTTCAAGTTGGATTGTAGCCATTATGCTGCTTACTTCCTGTACTGTTATAGAAAACTATCCCAAAAACACACCTTTTGTTTATGAAAATAAAATTATTATCAAAGGTGAGGTGGACAAAGATGATAAAAAAAGGCTAGAGGTAGAACTTCCAAATTATTGGGACGATAGTTTAAGAGCCATTAAAAATGGAAAAATCGGGGTTTCCTTAAACTATTTTGGATATGCAAAAGTATTGAAAAATCCGCCTGTTTTTGATACTATCGGTGTTTCAAGAAGTATTTTATTCATGAATTCCTTTCTACAATCTCAGGGCTATTATAATGCTTCTATTCAACCACTGAAGTTTGATACTGCTATAAGTGGAGATAAGATAAAGATTTCGGTTGTTATGGAGATCAATCTTGCAAAACATTTGGTAATTGACTCTGTTTCATACGATTCGCTTTTTACCACCCGTATGAGAAAGCTGGCAATAAAAAATAAGGATAAATCTTATTTAATTAGAGGGAAACAATATACCAAAGCACTTATTGCTAGTGAGCTTGATCGGTTGGTGTCTCTTTACAGGGCAAATGGATATTATAAATTTACACGAGAAAATATTTACGCCGAAGTAGATACGACTGATGCATCCTTGTTGGAATTCTCTTTTGATCCTTTTGAGCAAGCCCGAAAAATAGCTACCGCAACAGCAAGGCGTAAAGTAAAACCAACCATTAATGTAACCTTTAAGCAAAAAGTTTCAGCAGATACAAACGCTTTTAAAGTATACAGGGTGGGGAAAACGACCTTTTTTCCAAAGGCTAATTTTGAGAAAATTCCAGATTCCCTAATGAAACAATCATACAAATATGTTCAACATGGCGATGAATTCACGTTGAAACAAAATGAATATTTTATAATGATGAAACCATTGCGTGAGCATTCTTATTTACGAAAGGGGACGATCTATAATGAAGAAAATTATTATAAAACCATTAATGCTTATTCGCAATTAGGCCCATGGAATCAAGTTGATTTCAGAGCAGTTGAGAAATTAGACTCTGTTAACACTATAGATTTAAATTACTTTCTTACCCCGGCAAAGCGAAATTCATTTGGATATGATTTTGAGGTAAGTCGAAACAGCGGAAGCATTATTGCGGGCAACCTTTTAGGATTGTCCAATGTTTTTACCATTCGAGATAGAAATGTTTGGAAACGGGCTATCCAATCGAGTACCGTTGCTAGAGCAGGTGTTGAATTAGGGTTCTCAGATACTGTGCTGCAAACATTTCAGGCAAGTATTTCTCACACCTACAGTTTTCCTCGTGTTCTTTTTCCTTATAACTTATTCGTTAAAATGCCCAAAAAGTATAACGATTATAAAACTTTGGTTAGTATTAATGGATCATTTACAGATAGGCGCAATTTTTTCAGGCTTAGATCAGGTACTGCTTCTTACGGGTTTGAATGCAGTAAAAATAAGCACTCATTTCTATGGCAGGTTCTTAATGTAGAATTGTATAGCCTTGACACTTTACCAAGGTTGTTAAAAGCATTTGAATCAAATCCATTCTTAAGAACAGCTTTCAATACGGGGTATGTAGTTAGTCTAAGCGGCACTTATACGCTTACATACAATGACGTCAAAAATCCAAACGTAAGTAACAAGCTTCGAATTTCAGGGGAATTAACAAATCCATTAATATTACCTTTTCAAGGCTTGTCAAACAAGCTTTACCAATATATAAAGGTGGAAGCGGAGTTTAAACGAATTTGGCAGTGGAGAAAAACTTCGTTTGCAATCAGAGGATTTGGCGGTATGGGCTATAATTACAACAGCGATCCTGTTCTTGGGCAATCATTGCCTTTTTTCAAACAATTTGTAGCTGGTGGACCCTATAGTATGAGAGCTTGGGGTGTAAGGCAAATAGGTCTAGGATCTTCGTTAAAAAGCGATACATCCTCAGTATTTAGAGATAGGTATGGCGATGTACAGTTAGAAGCAAATATTGAATATCGCTTTAAGTTGTTTACCGTAGGTGGTGTGAATGTTAATAGTGCGGTTTTTGCTGACATTGGTAACATTTGGAATATGAAAACCAATTTGGCAGATGCCGAAAGTCAACTCCGACTAAGCAGAATTGGTAGAGATATTGCCATAGCAGCTGGCACGGGGGTTAGGTTGGATTTCAATTATTTCCTGGTTAGGTTTGATTTTGCATACAAAGTAAAGGATCCGGCAAGATTGTCAAACGGCGGTTGGATGAGTTTCAGAGATTTTGAATGGAGGAATAAGGAGTTTGATAATCCTGGTTCGTCATTCAACGTTACAAGAAATAACTTCTCATTTCAACTAGGAATTGGCCTGCCGTTCTAATGTTTCGTTTTTTACCATTTGGGTAAAATTATCAATTTGCAAAGCATTGTTTGCTAAAAATTCTCCTATACGGGTTCGTCTTAAACAGCTCAAATAAGCACCACAGCCTAATTGTTGGCCATAATCATTTGCCAAGCTACGAATATAAGTACCCGTTGTACAAATAACCTTGAAGTGAATAATTGGTAATGCAATCTCTTCTATCGTAAAGCTATTAATCGTAATCGTTCTTGGTTCCATCTTTACATCAATTCCTTTTCTAGCCATTAAATATACCGGCTTTCCTCCTTGCTTTATAGCAGAATGAATCGGGGGAATTTGTTGAATGGTTCCGAGAAAAACCTGCGTAGCTTGATGTATCTGCTCAGCTGTAATAGCTGATATGTCGGTTATACTTGTAGGTTCACTTTCAAGGTCAAATGTAGGAGTGACGGCGCCTAAAGTAAAAGTGCCTGTGTATTCTTTTTCCATACCCATGTACTCATTTATTTTCTTGGTAAACTTACCTGTGCAAACAATGAGTAATCCTGTAGCCAAAGGATCTAAAGTGCCTGCATGGCCTACTTTCCTAATTTTGATAAGAGACCTGATTTTTCTGACGACATCAAATGATGTCCAATCGAAAGGCTTATCTATGAGCAGAACCTGACCTGCTTCATACTTGTTTGATAGATTTTCCAAAAAACAATGAAAATGTAAAAGGTGAATAGTCTTAACAAGACCATTTATAGATGCGGAGAGTGAGGGATTCGAACCCTCGATACCCTTTCGAGTATACACACTTTCCAGGCGTGCTCCTTCAACCACTCGGACAACTCTCCATCATTTCCTTGCTTTCCAAGGGCTGCAAAAATAGGATTTGAAAATTAACGTCCGAATATTTTTTCTGCATTTGCTGAAGTTATTGTCGCCACCTCTTCAATTGACACCTTTTTTATGGCTGCCAATCGCTCAGCAATCAGTAAAATGTAACTGCTTTCATTCCTTTTGCCCCTGTGGGGAACAGGAGTAAGGTATGGAGAGTCGGTTTCCAATACAATATTTTCCAAAGGAATATCTCTTAATGAATCCTCCATATTGGCTTTTTTATAAGTTACAACACCTCCAATGCCAAGATAAAATCCCATTTCAACAATCTCTTTAGCTGTTTCATATGGATCACCAAAGCAATGAAATATTCCACAAAGCCCCTTTTCTGCATATGGTTTTACCAGATCAATCGTTTCTCTCATCGCATTTCGGGAATGGATAACAATGGGTAAATGATGTTCAAGCGCCCAATCCATTTGAGTTGTAAAAGCCTCCATTTGAAAATCTTTAAAAGTGATATCCCAAAAAAAATCAAGGCCAATCTCGCCAACCGCTGCAAACTTTCTTTCGGATAAGTATTTTTTTGCAATTTCCAGCTCTTTTAAATAGTTTTCTTTGACCGAGCAAGGATGTAATCCCATCATGGAAAAAAATTCATCTGGATAGCTTGCTTCAAGCTTAAACATATCATCTATTACTTCGCTGTCTATGGCAGGCAAATAAAACTTTGAAATTCCAGCATTTCTTGCCCTTTCAAGCACTTGGTTAAAGTCATGTTCAAATTCTTTAAGGTAAAGGTGGGTATGTGTGTCAATAAATGTCATCAACGCAAAGATTTAGAAAATAAAGTTCTAATCGCACAATAATTTATTTATGCTACTTCAAAAAATAAATGCAATAGAAGTGCGTTCTATATCTACCTGTTTATTTAATTAACAGAGAATGGAAGTAAAAAAATAAAGACTGTTTTCATAGGGTACGGATTAATAACGGCCGGGGTTTTTGCCCTGGCCTTTTTTATTTACCATAGTGGGTTTTTAATGAATTGTTGCGGGGATATAGCTGTTTTCTTTAAGGAATTGCAAAACCCTTGGTAAGGCAAATTCAAGCCGGGGAATCGCCTTTTCACTATCGTGAAATACTATGATAGATCCTGCTTGAATATTGGACAATACATTGGCAAGGCACTTCTCCTTTGTAATGGAAACGTCAAAATCTGCACTCAAAACATCCCACATTACTATTTTGAAAAGACCACTTAGGTGTTTTGCTTGAAATTTTGTTATCCTTCCATAAGGGGGTCTAAATAGATGGGTGTCTATAATTTTACTTGCTTTGGCAATATTTTCAAAATAATCTTTATCCGTCGTTTTCCACCCGTTTAGGTGGTCATAGGTATGATTGCCAACTTTATGTCCTTCGTCTATTATTCGCCTGTAAACCTCAGGATGTTGCTCAACATTCTTTCCTATACAAAAAAAGGTAGCTTTGGTTTGATAAGTTTTTAACTGATCAAGAACAAAAGGAGTTATAGTAGGATGGGGTCCATCGTCAAAGGTTAGGTAAATTTCCTTCTCTTTTGTTGGAATATTCCATGTGAGTTGGCTGCCATATAGCAATCTTAGCCACCATGGTGTTTTAACGACATACATCATGCAAAGCAACAAAAAAGATCGCTACCAGCGTGCAATGTATTTTTAGTTGAAGCACTCATTTTTCACTTTCATCTGCCATTAATAACCGTTCATACCAATTCAATTTGCTAATGTATTTCGATAGTTAATCTTTGCTTTTCAAAATTTATACAACCATGAAATCAATTATAACCACAATCACCTTTTTGCTCGTAGCAATAGCAAGCTATGCTCAACAATCCGCATCAATTGCGGGAACAATCAATCATTTAGCCAAGCCAATTGCAGCTGCAACTGTTTCTTTATTGAATGCAAAAGACAGCGCATTGGTTAAAGTAGCTGTATCAGACAATGAAGGTAGTTTTCAATTTGAAGGCATAAATGCCGGTAAATTTCTAGTCAAAGTTTCTGCTATTAGTTTTCAACCTTGGTATAGTGTTGCTTTCGATTTGTCAGAGGGGACTTTCTATAAAGTACCTGCTGCTTCATTGGTTTTTGTCGACAAGAAGTTAAAGGATGTAACAGTTACCTCGTCAAGAAGACCGATGATAGAAGTTAAAGCTGACCGTACGGTATTCAATGTTGAGAATAGCATCAATGCAACGGGTAGCAACGTAATGGAACTTTTACAGAAAAGTCCGGGAATAACGGTAGATAGAGATGACAACATCAGTATGAAAGCTAAAAATGGTGTTAGGATTTTTATTGATGGTAAACCAAGCCCTATGGCCGGAAAAGATTTAGCTGCCTATCTGCGGTCTGTTCAAAGCACCGATATTGAGTCAATTGAAATTATAGAAAACCCATCTGCCAAATACGATGCTAGTGGAAATGCCGGTATAATCAACATCAAATTCAAAAAGAACAAAAAATACGGAACCAATGGCAATGCTTCTGTTGGATATAGTCAGGGGATTTATCCGAAATACAATGGAAGTGTAAGTCTAAATTACAGAAATAAGAAAATAAACGTTTTTAGTAACCTTAGCCTTAATAAGTTTCTTGGCGAAAATTATATGTATTTCAATCGCCAGCAAAGTGATAGCATCTATGATCAACGAAGTACAAACTTTAATGAAAATAAGGATGGGAACATAAAGTTTGGGGTTGACTATACAATCAATAATAGCAATACGATCGGTGTAATGATTAATGGAAATTATAGCGATAATAATTGGTCATCGTCTGGCAAAACATTCATTTCGCCTCAGAGCACAAAATTACCTTTACAAATCCTTACGGCGGGCAATAATGTGCCGGGTAGCAGAAGCAATAGCAATATTAATGTGAACTATAGATATGTAGATACGGTAGGTAGAGAATTAAATATTGATGCAGACAAAGGATTCTTTAGAGGCCGGTCAAACAGTCTTCAGCCAAACATTTACTCAAATGCCAAAACAGGAGAAATATTGCGCGAAAGAATATTTGCTAATAATACTCCTATCAATATTGATATCAATACCGCTAAAGCAGATTACGAACAAAATTTCTTATCAGGAAAATTAGGTCTAGGTGTCAAATATGCATCTGTAAAAACTGATAACGTTTTTGATTTCTTCAACGTTGAGAATAATGTAAAGCAATTGGATTGGGAACGCAGCAATAGATTTACCTACACAGAAAACGTGGCTGCAGGATATGTTAATTACAATCGTGCATTCAAAAAATGGAGTTATCAGGTAGGTGTTCGGGCTGAGCAAACCAATAGCGAGGGAATATTGAATGCAAAAAGTAAGCAGACACAAAAGGATACTACAGAAGTTGTAAAAAGAAGCTATCTAAATCTCTTTCCCAGTGCAGCTATTAGTTATTCAATGAGTGAAACGCATCAGTTTAACTTAAACTATAGCCGTAGAATAGACCGGCCAAACTATCAGGATCTTAACCCTTTCGAAAATAAGCTAGATGAATTGACCTATGAAAAAGGAAATGCTTTTTTAAGACCGCAATACACCAATAGTTTTGGCTTAAGCCACACCTATAAATCGTTTCTAACTACATCGATAAACTATAGCCATATTTCAGATTACATTACTCAGATTAATGACACAACGCGTATCAATGCAGCTTTCATCACCAATAAGAATCTGGCCTCCCAAGATGTATATAGTTTAAATGTTAGTGCTCCTTTCAACGTAGCTAAGTGGTGGAATGTATATGCAAGTGCGACTGCTAGCCAAAGCCGCTTTAGAGCAAATTTTGATGATGGGAAAACCATCAAACTAAATGTTACTACATTGAATTATTACAACCAGCATACATTCACTTTGGGCAAAGGTTATTCAGGTGAGGTAAGCGGATGGTTTAATACGCCCTCTATTTGGGGGGGTACTTTCAAAACAGAATTTATGTGGAGTGCAGATGCAGGAGTTCAAAAAACATTATTTAATAACAAAGCAACAGCCAAAATCTCCGTGACTGATATTTTCAGGACTAATCGTTGGAGATCAAGAAGTGACTATGCTGGTTCGATTTTTGAAGGTGAAGGTGGGTGGGATAGCAGGCAGTTACGTTTGTCCTTCTCATACCGCTTTGGAAGCAATCAGGTAAAAGGAGCCCGCCAACGGAAAACTGGTCTGGAAGCGGAATCAAATCGCATTAAATAAGTTGATTCAGGTTTAGGTTTAGGTTTAGCCATCATGCTTCTTTGCATGGTGGTTTTTTTTATTGAAGTATGATCTTATTTTTTTTTATTTTACATCATTCATTATTTATCATCTTCCTCTATCTGTAGAATGTGTAATAACCTATGAATTATTGGAGCAAAAAAAACAGCAGTAATACTTAAAAATGCAACCCCACTGTATAATGCATAAAAGGAGGAAAATAATTTTGCTCCATTTGTTTTCATTTCTGCTACCGGTCCCATTCCTGTAAGGATCATGCACGACATATGAAAGCTGTCTATTGCATTTAACTTCCCTAAATAATGATAGCCTATAGTACCAATTCCTGATGATACTACAATAAGGAGAATTGAAAATACACTATAGCGACCCATTCTGATAATGAAATGCTTAAATGGAGCAATTTTTTCACTTCGGTGCTCTAGCTTCAGCGGTGTTTTTTTATTATTCATTGCCATTGATGAAAATAACTTGATTGTAAAGTTTCCAAATATTAATTGAAAATTTAAATTAAGTACTCAAGTTATAAAATTGTATAAGAAAAATACCTACCATTAATCATAGCTTATAAATTCGCTTTCCTGCTTTTCCTTTTTGTCTTTCTTTCTATCCTTTTTTCTTTTCGCACTTCCCTCAATTTTACTCGTTCTTCCTGCGGTATATATCTACGCAAATAAACCTTTCCTTCGCTACAGTAATTGCTGCCTTTTTTACTCCTAAAAATTCCAGTCAATGTTTCTCTTCCAATTTTATTGTAGGTCAGTTGACATGCCATTAAGCAAGGTTCTTTATTTATGCTGTCATTTATAGTAATAAATGTAATTTCACTAAAGATGATGTAGTTGTGTTTAGTATTGTTGAAGCCTTGTCCTGTAGCTTTACTGATTAAACTACTTTTTTTGTAAATGGTAGTGGTGCATTTGATTACGTTCATTGGTAACTGTACGACTTCCAGTTCTACATTGTAACGCTGTTCATATTGCCTGAAATCACTTTCTACAATATAGCCTTTCCATTTGCCCGAAACATTTTGACTATGTCCTGAAAATGGAATAATGATAGGTACAAAAAGAAAAAATATCTGAATGATTTTTGGCATATTGTTCTTAATTTTTCGATAGTAAATGATCTGTAAAAACTTTTAAATCGCTGTAATTTTATACTGTTTCTTCTTTTGATATTCAAAAATCAAAATTCCTACCCAGCCCAGCCAAAACAAATATACGCCAAGGTGAAATCGTTCTCCTAACCATCTGTGTGATAGCGTGTGTCTGAAATCGTAAAATGAAAAGTAGAGTCCGGATAAAGCAATGATTAATGAAACAACACAAACAAGAATATACCTTGATTCGGCAAGCTTCTTTTTAAGCAATACATGAATAATCCATAGTATTAACCAAGCCGAAAAAATGAGTAAACTTCCTTTCCACCATGTTTTTAAGAATTGGTATTCGCTATGGAATAGACCTATACCTATTTTGCCTACAAATGAAATGGATGACAATAAATAACCGGCAATAAGCGAGAAAAATGACAGGCATAAAAGAAAGATCAATTTGTTGCCAACAGACGATCTCGGTTTATTGGATGATGAATTTGTTTCCATTCATTAAGTAATATTAAGGGTAAGCGACAAGATGTACAACTTTTTGATTTTGTTGATGTAGTTGCCCATGAGCATTTACATAAGCCTTTTGTTTTTCAGCGTTCATGAGCACATTATCCAACAACGACTTTGCAACTGCATTTGTTGCTGTTGGCAGATTGCCGGATCCCGAAGCGGTTTGTATGTAACTACGCAACATATTTTCATAGGTAATATCCAATAAATCAGGCGATGAAAATAACTCTACAGCCATTATTCCCGATCCGGTAATGAATACAAAACCCGATAGATTTCTATCGCATTCCTTGTACTTGTCTAAGAAATATTTCAGATATCCAGAATCCGCATCATTTGCATCTTTGTACAAATCCTTGTATGACCAGGTTTCGCTCTTTTTTTTCTGGGCAGAAAACTCTTTGTCTATCTCTTTCCATACATCGGACTGACGTGTTGTAACATCCATTGCTTTTCGTACCGAACTATTGGCCATTCCATAATGAACAAATGTTTTTGGTTTGTCATCCCATCTCCTTTTCTCTACACAGAAAACATGAATATAATCTGTAGTGCCGGGTGCTATGAGTTTTGTTTCAGCCATCATTCGATCTTGTTTGCCACCTGCAACTATTTCTCCCGCTTGTATTACTATTTCTTGTCTTGAATGATTGGTTACCTGCAACCAATTAACATCGGCACCCAACTCATATTGCATTTCCTGCACTTTTATTTTATGTAACACCATAGCTTCTGAAAACGAGATAATCCGCTGTTTCGGCGATAGTATGCTAATGGAATCTTTCTCTTGAGCTTTAAATCTAATGGGAATGAGTTTAAGGTTTTTATATGTCCATGAGGAATCGAAATCTACACGAAGATCATTGTATGTAAGCTGCGCATGGGCATAGTTGACCCCAACTAACAGCAATATCATCAATATTCGGCAAAACCTCATACCGTAAAAATATATCCGAACTTTCTTATAGAATGTTAATGTGCAGATTAAATGAAATTGGCTTTAGGTAACTAACATGGCATTAAAATAACCAGTTCCTAACCCAAAAAATGATCATCAACGATAGAACCTCACATACCAAACCCTACCTTTGTATCCTATGGAAAAGAAAGTACGGGTCCGATTTGCTCCTTCACCTACAGGCGGATTGCACCTTGGAGGTGTAAGAACTGTTTTATACAATTACTTATTTGCAAGAAAGCATCAGGGTGATTTTGTTTTGCGAATAGAGGATACAGACCAAAACCGGTTTGTATCTGGTGCTGAGGATTATATCCAGGAATGTTTGAAATGGTGCGGTCTTGTGCCCGATGAAAGCCCGCTGCATGGTGGACCATATGCACCTTATCGCCAAAGCGAAAGGAAGGAAATGTATAGCCAATATGCGGAGCAATTGGTAGCAAATGGATTTGCTTATTATGCCTTTGATACGCAAGAAGAGTTGGAGAAAATGCGTGAACAATTCAAAACGGATGAAAATCCTTCACCGCAGTACAACCATATTGTTAGAGAAAAAATGCGGAATTCAGTTTCTTTAAGTCACGATGAGGTGCAAAGGTTGATTAATGAAGGATTGCCTTACGTAATTCGAATAAAGATGCCTGATAATGAAACGCTCACTTTTACAGATATGATCCGTGGTGAGGTTTCGTTTAATTCATCTCTTACTGATGATAAAGTATTGTTGAAAGCTGATGGAATGCCAACTTACCATTTAGCTGTAGTTGTAGATGATTACTCAATGAAAATTTCCCACGCTTTCAGAGGAGAGGAATGGTTGCCTAGTGCCCCGGTGCATTTATTATTGTGGAGATATTTAGGTTGGGAAGAAGATATGCCACAATGGGCTCACCTTCCTTTGATTTTGAAACCCGATGGGCATGGAAAATTAAGCAAACGTGATGGCGACCGATTGGGTTTTCCAGTTTTTGCAATGAATTGGAAGGATCCAAAATTGGAAGAAATGGCAACAGGATTTAGAGAATTAGGTTTCTTGCCTGAAGCATTTTTGAACTTGTTGGCAGTACTTGGCTGGAATGATGGATCAGAGCAGGAAATATTCACTTTGGAGGAATTGATTGAAAACTTTTCTCTTGATCATGTACATAAAGGAGGTGCTAAGTTCAATTACGAAAAAGCAAAATGGTTTAATCACGAATGGATTAAAAAGTTACCGGTTGATAATTGGCAGCACACTGTACGCAAAGATTTTGAAGAGAAAGGGTTGATCATCGAAGACGAAAATAAGTTCTTTCAAATTTTAGAACTTGTTAGAGACCGATGTACATTGTTGACCGATTTTTACCAGCAAGCGTCCTTCTTTTTCAAAGCTCCTGAAGTTTTAGACGTGGCGTCAGTAAAACCTAAATGGAATGAGGATAAGTCAATGTTTTTTGATATAGTTTCAGAAAAATTCACTGTTTTGGAGGATTGGAATGCTGTTAACATTGAAACATTATTTAAAGATACAGCCATTGAAAAGGAAATAAAAGTAGGCGAACTTCAATTGCCATTTAGGATCATGCTGGTAGGTGGCAAATTTGGACCAACTGTTTTTGATATCGCATCAATTATTGGCAGAGGAGAAACGGTTAACCGGATAAAAAAGGCTTTGATTGATTTTTCTGAATAGATCGGTCAAGATGCCCACATAATATTATGTAAATATTGCTTATGATCTTCATCACTTGTTCCCTTACCTTTGCACCCTTTAATTAAGCAGAGACGACTAAGGATATGAGTGTAAAATATAAAGAATTTTCAGGGTTGAGCCTACCTGCCATTGAGAAAGAAATGTTGCAGAAGTGGGAGGATGCCCAAGCATTTCAACAAAGTGTTGAATTGAGAGAGGGCGCTGAACCATTTGTTTTTTATGAAGGCCCTCCAAGTGCCAATGGGTTGCCCGGTATTCACCACGTTATTTCAAGAACTCTGAAAGACCTCGTTTGTCGTTATAAAACAATGAAGGGTTTTCAGGTAAAACGAAAAGGAGGATGGGATACGCATGGATTGCCGGTAGAACTGGGCGTCGAAAAAATGCTGGGCATTACAAAAGAAGACATTGGTAAGAAGATTTCTATTGCTGAATACAATGAGACCTGCCGGAAAGAAGTGCTCAAATACAAAGACAAATGGGACGACCTCACAGTTAAAATGGGGTATTGGGTAGATCTCAAAAATCCTTACATCACTTTTGAGAACAACTACATCGAATCTTTATGGTGGATATTGAAACAGCTGTACACCAAAGGACTTTTGTACGAAAGTGTCAGCATACAGCCATACAGTCCGGCTGCAGGAACCGGTCTAAGCTCGCATGAGCTAAACCAGCCCGGTACTTACAAAGATGTTAAGGATACATCGGCAGTAGCCATGTTCAAGGCTGTAAAAAATGAGCAAAGCGAAAGTTTGTTTGCATCAATTTCCCCTTCGGTAGACGAAAAAGAAATTTTCTTTATGGCATGGACAACTACCCCATGGACGTTGCCATCAAATCTTGGTTTAACAGTAGGGCCAAACATTGATTATGCATTGGTTAAAACTTATAATCCATATACTCATTTACAGGTCAATGTAGTAATGGCAAAAGCATTGATTGGTAAGTATCTCAAACCAGAAGGACAGAATGGAGACTTTGAAAACTTCAAGGAAGGAGAAAAATTATTGCCCTGGAAAATCATTTCAGAATTTAAGGGGTCATCATTAGAAGGGATGGAATATGAGCAACTATTACCTTATGATGCCAATTGTATCGAAAAGATTATAGAAATCACGCCCGATGCTAAACCTTTCAGGGTATTGCTAGGTGATTTTGTAACTACAGAAGATGGTACCGGAATCGTTCATACCGCTCCGGCTTTTGGGGCGGATGATTATAGAGTTGGAAAGAAATACAATATAGGTATTCTTACAATGGTTGACCGGGAAGGAAAATTTGTTGATGGAATGGGTGAATTTAGCAACCGTTATGTAAAGAATTATAAAGATGACAAGGCTTATGAAGATGTGAATGTTGACATATCTGTAAAGCTTAAGAAAGAAAACAGGGCTTTTAAAGTTGAAAAGTACGAACATAGCTATCCGCATTGCTGGAGAACAGATAAGCCAATTTTGTACTACCCATTAGATGCATGGTTTATTAAGACAACTTCACTAAAAGATAGAATGGTTGAGTTAAATAAAACCATAAACTGGAAACCGAAATCAACCGGTGAAGGGCGTTTTGGTAATTGGCTTGAGAATATGGTAGATTGGAATCTCAGCCGCAGCCGTTACTGGGGAACGCCATTACCTATTTGGAGAACAGAAGATGGAAATGAAGAAATATGTATTGGAAGCATAGAAGAGTTGAATGCAGGTATAGTAACAGCAACCGAAATTTTAGGTGGAGATGTGAATAAAAGCTACAAACATGGAAGCATCCTTGACTTGCACAAACCTTACGTGGATGAGATTGTGTTGGTAAGCAAAAGTGGCAAACCCATGAAGCGCATTTCAGACCTCGTGGATGTATGGTTTGATAGTGGTGCTATGCCCTATGCTCAATGGCATTTCCCATTTGAAAACAAAGAAATATTTGCAAAGAACTATCCGGCAGATTTCATAGCTGAAGGGGTTGACCAGACGAGAGGATGGTTCTATACTTTACATGCCATAGGAAGTTTGATAAAGGAAAGTGTTGAAGAGGAATTGCAAAAGTCGGGTTTGTCAATTGCAAAAGTTGATGGCAAAGCTTACAAAACGGTTGTTTCTAATGGTTTGGTACTTGACAAGAATGGTAACAAAATGAGTAAGCGGCTAGGCAATGTTGTAGATCCCTTTGCTACCATAGAAAAATATGGTGCAGACGCAACCCGTTGGTACCTAATTACCAATGCAAGTCCATGGGATAATCTTAAGTTTGACATTAATGGGATACAGGAAGTTCAAAGGAAATTTTTTGGAACTTTATATAATACATACCAATTCTTTGCATTGTATAGCAATTTGGATGGTTTTGCTTTCAAGGAAGCCTATATCCCTTTAGAAGATCGACCAGAAATTGATCGCTGGATTCTTTCTTCGCTAAATTCATTAATAAAAACAGTAACAGAAAGCCTTGATGATTATGAACCAACCCAAGCAGGCCGTGCTATCGAGGAATTTGTAGATGAACACCTCAGTAACTGGTATGTTCGTCTTTGTCGTCGTCGGTTCTGGAAGGGAGAGTATGCACATGATAAAATTGCAGCTTACCAAACCTTGTATGAGTGCATAGAAACCATAACTCGTTTAATGGCGCCAATTTCTCCATTTTTTAGCGATGAAGTTTTCAGCAATCTGAATGCAGTTACTAGCAGGTTTAAAGGAAAAAGTGTTCACCATGTTGATTTTCCCGTTGCAAAGGAATCTGTAATTGATAGCGCATTAGAGCAGCGAATGCAGATGGCTCAAGATGCTTCATCATTAATTCTTAGTATTCGTAAAAAAGTAAATATTAAAGTTCGGCAACCTTTGCAAAAAGTGCTTATTCCTGTTCTTAACCCCACTATGATGGATCAGTTGAAAAAAGTAGAAGACCTGATCAAGAGTGAAGTAAATGTAAAGGAGATAGAATATTTGATAGACACGGAGGGTTTTATTAATAAAAAAATCAAACCAAATTTTATTGCTTTAGGCAAGAAACTTGGACCAAAGATGAAATCTGTTTCAGCCGCTCTAGCAGCTTTTACGCAGCATGATATTACGACATTGGAAAAAGATGGAAAATTTATTTTGGATGTAGATGGTGAACCTCTTACCTTGCAACTGTCTGATGTTGAGATAGCTGCTGAAGATATTCCAGGTTGGAGTGTAGCCGGAAAAGGTTCATTAACAGTTGCATTGGATATTACAATATCTCATCAATTAAAAAAAGAGGGCGAGTCAAGAGAGTTTATAAACCGGATTCAGAACTTCAGAAAGGACAGTGGTTTTGAAGTAACAGATAGGATAAATATTGAGATAGAAGAAAATGTGCAAATCATTCATTCTATAAATGAATATAAAAACTATATTTGCGCCGAAATTTTAGCAGATTCAATTGATTTTGTATCAGAGATTAAAGAGGGTACAATTATTGAAATCAATGATATTCCGCTAAAAGTTAGTGTAATTAAAAAAACATAAGCTAATGGCTACCAAGAAACTCTTAAAAGCAGTAAAGGTTAATTCTAAATCTGCTAAACCTGTTGCAAAAGCTGCTAAACCAGCTGTGAAAGTAAAACCAGTTGTAAAAGTTTCTAAAGTAGCAGTAAAAGCTGCGCCTGTAAAGGTTGCAACTATTAAAACTGGTAAAGCAGCCCCGGTAAAAGCACATGCCGTAGCTAATAAAAAAGTAACGCAATCAGCAAAAAAAGTTGTTGCGGACAATAAAAAGAAAATTGTAGTAGTAAATAAAATAAATAAGAAAGTAGCCAGTAAACCTGTTCCCCAAAAGTCAGCTATACCGGAACCCAAAAAATCGATCGTTCAAGTGAAGAAAACACCCGTACCAGAAAAGAAAACAACAAAACCAGTTGAAGCTCCAAAAGCAGTAGCAAAAAAGGTTGAAACGCCCAAACCGACAGATGTTAAGGCACCGGTTTCTAGTGTATTAGTTCCAAAAGTGGTTCCTCCGAAAGCTGTTTCTAAACCGCCTAAACCCTCAAAACCAGTAGTAATTCCCAAGACGTCAACAGATAATAAAGTTCATTATGAGCCTGATTTTCTGAAAAGTGTTCTTGACGCACCAGCATCCGTACCTCAAGGTCCTTCCATGCGTTATAGCGATAATGATTTAAATGAATTCAGAGATTTGATCAATAAAAAGTTAGAATCTGCAAAGAAGGAATTAGTCTATTTACAAGGTTTGATTACGCGTAGAGATGAAATGGGGGGAGATGAAACGGATAATCGATATATGACTATGGAAGATGGTGGAATGAGCATGGAAAGAGAGCAATTGAGCCAAATGGCAAGCCGCCAAATTACTTTTATTGATCATCTGGAGAAAGCTATCATGAGAATAGAGAATAAGACCTATGGAATATGCAGGGTAACAGGCAAGTTGATTGACAAAGCACGTCTTCGTGCTGTTCCCCATGCTACATTAAGCATGGAAGCTAAATTAGGGATAACCAAATAGTTTTTCGAATTTAAATAAATCATTATAAAGAGGCAGATGCCTCTTTTTTTTTGCATTTTTCTGCTTCATGTTTCAGTGTGAATGGCTAGGTTATAATTGGGTTAACATTAATGAAATTATAGGTTTTCAGTTTCATAGTTGGGCCAGGAAAATGAACTCGTATACTTAATTGTAATTATTATATGACGACGTATATTCAAATATATTTATTAAGTGATTTTCTTTTTTTTTGAACTTTGTGTATAAAAATTATGTAATTCAATTTCTTTATTTTAACTTTATTTTTAGAATTCTTCATTAATAACCTTTAATATTTTTTTATGAAAAAGTTATTTACAATGCTTTTGTTAGTTACTTGTTATAGCGCAAGTGCTCAGTATTTTCAACGCTATTATAACGTAACCACTACTCCTGGTACAATTTTGAGAGACGAGATTTTTAATTCTGGATTAAGAACAGCCCTTAATTATGACCTGCCGCCTGATAGTAATTTTTTAGTAAGCGTAGGTACTTCATATCGCTTAAATTTTGCGAGTAATCCCGCTGATCTTTCAGATAGATTAAGGTTTGTAAAAACTAGAAGAGATGGAAGCGCTGTTCCATTAAACTTTGGTTATGAGTTTAGAAATACGGCTTCACAATCCTTTCATAGTTCTGGAAATGGCGTAGCAGAAATCAAAAATGCAACTGGTACTGGAGGATTTGTGGCAGTAGGCGCTGTAACAAGCAATTTTAGAACTGGAGCTATAGCATTTGGCGGCAGCGATGCACTTTTTGCTAGATTTAATTCTTTGGGAGCTGTAACAGCTTCTGTAGCTTTAAATTTTGGATTTGGTGCAGACACCGCTTGGTGTGTAAGAAGATCAAATTTCATCAATAATACTTTTCTCATTTGTGGACAAACAACGGATACCGTTACCAACAATATCCGTTGTTTTGTAGCAAGGGTAAATGCAAATGGTGTTGTATTGTGGGCGATGACTTATTTTTTCGATCTCACCACTTCAAACGGTTTGTCTGCAAGGTGTGCTGCCAGACAACTTTGCGAAGATGGCGCAACGGGAAAAATCTATGTAGTAGGAACGCACCAAGATCGCCTCTCAACAGGTCCTAATGTTGACGGTTTAATTTTTTGTTTAAGTAGTGCCGGAGCAGTGCTATGGTCAAACGTTTACGATGCAGCTTCTGACGATGAGTTTAAAGCGGTTAGGCTTACCAGAAGTGGTGCATTAATAGTTGGTGGACATTCAAATTTATCTTTTCCAGGAGCTGCACCAATGATTAATATGTTGTTATTGAAAGTTGCATCTGCAACTGGGATAATTAACTGGCAAACATTGCTTAGGGCTACTAGTTCAACTGGCGCTCAATTTGATTCTAAAGGTTTTGATGTTTTAGAGCGAAAGTTACCTGTACCTGCTTCAGGTGTCGTTTCTTATGAATATTATATTTCAGGTCCTGTTTATTCACTTACAGGTCCTAGGCAATTATTGTATAGGGTAAGACAAAATGGCGTTGCAATAAATAGTTATGTCTATAACTCAATGAAAATAGACAGCCTATTTGCACTTGATATAGACAGTACGCCTTCTTCTCCTGGAATTTTTATGTTTTCTTCTTTAGATTTACCTACAGGAATAAGTTCTTCTCATATACTTAAAGCTACTTATCAAGGAGCTACTTGTACAGATTATTGCGTACCTAATCCACCTAAGAATATTCCTATCCCATTAATCAGGATACAAGTTCCGCAGTTTGTTAGCAATAACTTCAATGTAATCCCACTGGGCAGAGTGCGACAGTTTTACAAAACAGACCTTATATGTTCTCAAGTGGTACTTAATTGCAGTAATCCTAGAGCATTGCCAACAAATGAAATAATAACAAAATCGAGTAAAATAAAAGTCTATCCTAATCCTGCAAATGATGAAATTCTTATAAATACCCAAAGTACTTTAGGTGATCCTATGACAATGAGATTATTAAATGCTTTTGGTCAACAAGTTTGGCAAGGAAAAATTTCAGGAGCAGGTAGAATTAATATTCGTAATTTACCAAAAGGATTATATTTTGTTAAGTGTGATGATCAAGATTCTGGAAGTATAACAAAGGTTGTAAAACAATAGAAAATTTGATTAGATCAAAAAGTTCCGTCACTAGTACCAGGGCGGGGCTTTTTAATTTAATTATTCAACTGTTGTTAGTTTTAGTAATTAATGAAGCAAGTTGGACAAGTTCTATAAGTTTCGATTGTATAACAACCTGTGATTTTGTAAATGCAAAATCATGAATTGGAAAAATATTTCCTATATTAATCTGATAATAATTACCGTTGCAAAATATATTATTAATTTACGGCTCAGAATTTTAAACAATCAATATTAAAAACAAAAAAACATGAGAAAAAAATTACTACAAAAATTGGTTATTGTCCTAACTACATTTTTATTTACAACAGCAAGTCATTTTGCAAACGCACAGTTCACAAAAGGTAATTTAGTGATACTTCGTGTTGGTAGTGATACAACCGTTGTCCTTACAAGTGCGGCTACTAGTAGTTTTCTAGACCAAATTACAACTACTGGTACTTTAGTAAATTCTTTGTCAATTCCTGTGACTGGTACATCCAGGTTAACTATGAGTGGAACCTCTACCTCAGAGGGTCAAATAACAAGAACCCCTGATGGCAAAAGAATTATTGTTGCAGGATATGATACTACTATCGGAACAGCTTCAATTAGTACAAGTTCTGCTTCTAAAGTGGCTAGGGTGATCAATGGGGTAAATTCAACAGGTGTCGTAACAAGGACAGCCAGTTCAAACACTTTCCATTCAGTTAATAATTTTAGGTCAGCAGCTTCTACTGGTAATTATTATTGGGGTGCTGGTGGTAGCACGGGAACCACTTATTTTGGTGCAATAGATACTCCTGCAGTGTTGCAAAAGGCTGTTGGAAACACTAGGGTTATCAATATTTATAATAGTAAATTATATTATTCAACAGCAAGTACTATTGGTGGAGGTGCCGGAATTTATCAGGTTGGCTCAGGTTTACCAAGAACTTCTGGACAAACAGTTACAACTGTTGCACTTACAGGAGTAGGTTCCTCTCCTTATGCGTTTGTAATAAATTCTGGAGATTCAATAATGTATGTAGCAGACGATAGAACTATTACAGGTGGAGGCATTCAAAAATATACTAAAGTAGGAGGTGTATTTAAACGTGCTTACACTATTAAAGTGGGCACAAATTTGGGAGCCCGTGGAATGTGTGTAGATTTTAGTGGTAATTATCCAATTGTTTACGCTACAACAACGAATAATAAAGTTGTCAAAATTATCGACTCTAGTTATGCAGCTTTGGCTGTTGTAATCTATTCAGCTTCAAAGAATACAGGTTTAAAAGGAATTCAATTTGCACCTATTTCATGTACAAAACCTGCCACCCCAGGTGTTATAACTGGAGACATAAGAAGTGTTTGTAATGGAGATTACAAGTATAGCATTTCTCCTGTGCCTAATGCGACAAGTTACAGATGGACTTTACCAACCGGAGCAACCATCGTTTATGATTCAGGCACAATTATTAAAATCAACATAGGTTCAAGTTTCAAAAAGGATTCTATCTCAGTTGTTGCTGTCAATAGTTGTGGAAGCAGTAATAAAAGGACTTTAGTATTAAACTCATTACCTCTAAAACCAGTTATTACTGGACCAAATTGTGTAAATGCTCTTCAAAGAGGAGTTATCTATACAGTTCAATCTCCAGTAGCCAATAGTATATATAAGTGGTCTGTTTCGGGTTGTGCAATTCAATCTGGTCAGGGTACTCCTAGTCTTAAAGTTAGATTTAGATCAGTTCCGGGTAAAATAGCAGTAAGCATAATCAATTCATGCGCCGATACAGTACCCGCTTTGAAATTGGTAGTTAACATAGGTGGTTGTACAGGTGCAAAGGATGTGATTCTTTCCAATACTGACGAAATTGCTTTATTTCCCAATCCGGTAGTTAGCAATGCAAATTTTTTCTTAAATACTTCTAAGCAGGATAAATATAGCATTGTAGTTAGGGATTTGACAGGCAAGCAAGTTGCATTGCAAAATGGAAATGTAGGAGTTGGAAGAAATACTATTTTCATGAATATTTCTAATTTGAAGAGTGGAATCTATTTTGCAAATATGCAAACATCAAATGGTAATAAGACAATAAAAATAGTCAAACAATAATTTGAAATTAATGAATAAAAAAAAGGAGTTGGCTGCTGCCAACTCCTTTTTTTATTGTTATAAGCCTTGCCAAATTTTAGCCGCCAAAATCCATAATCCATCAATCTGCACGAAAATTTATTATAAACTGTTTCAAGAAATAGTGCTTTCGAGTTTTCTTTTGAAAAGTATAAAAATCATTTCCAAACATGAAAATTGAAAACCAATTTCCTTTTTAGAAGGAGTGTTTTCCAATTGGTAAAAAGCATAAGTGCAAGGAAAATGAGCCCCAATATGGATCCGGTTATTGTCTGCCATGATATTAAACCTTTGAGAATTTGTTTTATATTATCTGTAGCAAACATTCCTGCAAATACCATATACATGTCGCTCAAAAATTTGCCTACAAGGAAGACAGGCATAATATAAATTGGTTTTATTTTAGCCATTCCCATAGCGGTGAAAAGTGGAGTTGTAGGTATTGGTATTAGGGTATAAATAAAGACAAAAAGCAGAACCTTCCATTTTTTTCCCGATAGTTTTTTCCCCAATAATGTTAGATCCTCGTCTTTCTCTTTGCTTAATATTTTCGCAGATAGGTAAGGAATGTAAAGCGTAAGGACGTACCTGCCTAATGTGGATCCAATAACGCCTGCCGTTAATACAATCCAAATATTTAAATGATATTTAACCTGAAAAAAAACCATCACAATCCAGGCTGGTGGCCCTATGAATGGAATAATGTCTACAATAAAAGAAGCAATCAATACTGCGATGTATATCATATACCCGAAAGATAGCAATAACTAAGCTAGGTGTTTTATTCCTAAATAACATACTTCTTTATAGGCTTAAATAGCTAATTATTGCTTAACTTTCCGATTGCTTTTTTTAAAAATCATCATTTTTTTAGCATGAACTCAAACCAAACCTACCGCAGATGTAGAATTTCGAAAGCAAAAACACCCATGGTCCACCAATTGCAAAAAGCTTTTGAAATAGCTTTGAAAGCAAGTAGTGGCAAAATTGATTCTGAGGTAATTTTGGGTGAACGAAACGATGCATTTAATCACTCCCGAAGGAAGTTTTTAGAGCAATCAACTAAAGGGCTGTTGGCATTAAGTGCTGGAAGTTTTCTTTTAAGTAGCTGCAGCAAAACAGCAGATTTATTTGATAAGCCGAATGACCATGCACCAAAGATTGTAATAGTTGGAGGTGGATTAGCAGGTTTGAATTGTGCATATACACTTAAAAATAGCAACATCAATGCTACCATATATGAAGCTAACACTCGCACAGGAGGCAGAATCTACACAGCAAAAGATATAATGGGACCGGGGTTAACAACAGAACTTGGTGGAGAATTTATAGACTCAGGACATACCGATATGCGGATGCTTGCTGCTCATTTTGGATTCAACTTATTAGACGTGGAGTCGCCTGCTAATAACGGTTTTATCAAAGACGCATACTTTTTTAATGGTCAACATTATACTGAACTAGATGTCATTAATGCATTTGTACCAATAGCTGCTATAATGCAGGCTGATATAGATAAGTTGCCTGACACGATTACTTATGATGCTCCTGGTGCTGCAAAATTGTTCGATCATATTTCGCTGGAGCAATACATCAGCAAATTGCCCTGCGAACCGTGGATGAAAAGTTTTTTGAATGTAGCGTTTATTACTGAATACGGGTTGGATGCGGGACAACAATCCTGCATTAATATGTTGTACCTTATTTCAACAGATACCTCGGGAGGTAAATTTGAAATATTTGGCGATAGCGATGAAAGATATAAAATAGATGGCGGCAATCAAAAAATTACGGATGCACTTACTCAAAATTTGAGCAAGAAAATTAAATATGAACACAAGCTTGATTCGGTTAATCAATTCAGCAATGGAAAGTATCAGCTTACTTTCAGGTATCAAAATACATCAATAGAAGTAAACGCAGATTATGTTGTATTCGCTATTCCTTTTTCTATATTAAGAAACGTTCATTTTGCCTTTAAGCTTCCGGCTTGGAAATGGAATGCAATTAAAAATCTTGGCTATGGTACCAATGCCAAGTTAATGGTTGGATTTAACAACAGGCCTTGGCGAACACTCGGCTATCGGGGCTATGCATTCACTAATAACTCATTTCAAAATGGTTGGGATAATAGTGAGCTACAGGCACCGAATTCAGGAGGTTATACAATTTATACAGGAGGAACTACAGGTGTAAATCTAGGTGTTGGCAGTGCGCAGTCTCAACTCAATATTCATTTACCTGGACTGGAGCAGGTGTTTCCCGGATGCACAACCAACCTAAATGGAAAAGTAGCAAGAATGCATTGGCCAACAGCCCCATTTGTAAAAGCTAGTTATGCTTGTTATAAAACAGGGCAGTTTTCAACAATTGCAGGAGCGGAGGCAAAAAGAGTAGATAGGTTGTTTTTTGCTGGCGAACATTGTAGCCTCAATTACCAAGGCTTTATGAACGGTGCCGCGGAGACAGGAAGGAAAGCAGCCCAAAAAATTATTGCTGAAATTTCTTAGGAAGTTTAAATATGTAAAGAAGAAGTGCTGATTATTTCTTAAGCATTTATTAAGTTCACGGATTCAAGTGGGATAGTATTTTTATATTTGCAACCATTGAAAAGTTATTGTTATGGTAAGCATTAAAAAGTATTTGATTGTTGCATTTTGCGTTTTGAACTTGTCAGCAAATGCTCAAATGCTAAATGAAAGTTTTGCTGCTACCTTCCCACCTACAGGTTGGATCAAATTTTTAAACAACGTTGCCGCGATTCCTTTTTTTAATGAATGGATTTCGGTAACTGTTAATATTCCACCTGTTGCAACTGATTATGCAGCATTTGCTGCGGGGCAAGGTCCCGGATCTACTATATATTCAGAAAAATATCTGGTTACACCCTCTGTAAGACCCATACCCGGAAAGGATACACTTTCGTTTAGTCTCAAAAGAGCAGGTCCCGTGCCGCTCTACGGAAAATATCTGGTAAAAGTATCCACTGCATCTAACAACGCAGTAGCTGATTTTACTACAGTTGCTACTTTTTCAGAAGGCTTTACAACAGGCGTTACTACTACCTTTCAAACATTTAAAGTTGATCTAAGTGCTTATAATTATCAGAATATTTATATAGCATTTGTATGGACAGGGAACGGGGATAATAGCTGCTATGTTGATGATGTAACCGGTATTTCGCTTAACGAAGGGGTAGTGCCATTGCAACTAATTAATTTTTCTGCAACAGCTAATAATCATGCCGATGTTTTATTAAAATGGGAAGTAGCACAAGCGAATGATAAACAATTTATTATTGAAATCAGCAACGATGGTTATCATTGGAAGGAAATTGCAAAGCTGAGTGGTAATATAAGACAGTATAGTTTTGAGCATAAGAATGCTTTAATTGGAAGAAACTATTACCGATTGATGCAGATAGCCTTAAATGGCACAAAAGTTTACAGTACCGTTAGGAGTGTAATAGTTGGGAACAAGCAAATGCTAAGTAAAGCCTATTGTTACCCAAATCCCGCAGTTAATCACTTGACAATTGATATGGGATATGAGCCTAGACGAATAGTCCAATTCAACATTATAGACAGCCGTGGTGAAATAGTAGCAACAAATTTTATGTCCGCTCGGCAACAAACAATTAGTATAGAAAATTTAGCATCAGGAAGCTACCATATAAAGTTTGCTGATGGTCAGGTTTTGAAGTTTTTTAAACTTACAAATTATTAAGTATAGAATGATATTAAATTCTGATTTGAACTTTTTTCTAATTAAAGTTGTTACAAAAAATTAGTCGATTAATTATTAATAGTTGAGAATTACAATATTTTCTTTTGTGATCTTTTAATTGCCAAACTTTAAAATCTTGCTAAACGATTGTTGTTTTTGCAATATTTTTTTGTGTTAGTTAAATGCTCATCTCCTTAATTCATTAACACTGAATTTATAAATCAATTTAATTAATCCAACTAAGTTTGATTATTCAAATAATTTTTATTTCTATGAACAGAAAAGATTTTTTTACGCAATTAGGTGTTGGTGCGGCAGCACTGTTAGTTCCTGTTTGTTTTGGTGGCTTAGCTGGGTGTTCTAAATCTGCTTCTAGCAATACTACTCCTTCTCCCGGCATAGACTTTACGTTAGACATTAGTTCGGGTGCCTTGGCAACTATTGGAGGGTTTCTTGTAAGCCAAGGTGTGCTTGTGGCCAGAGTTAACGCATCTTCATTTATTGCTGTTTCAGCTGCATGCACTCATCAGGGCACTACGATAAACTACAATGCAAGTGGCAACAATTTTTTTTGTCCAAACCATGGAGCAAGGTTCGATAGCAGTGGCGCAGTAACACAGGGACCTGCAACAACAGACCTTAAGAAATATAACACCTCCTTAGCAGGATCTAGTTTAAGGGTATTCTCTTGATCATCATTTTTTAGAAAGCGAGAGGATCTTTATTTGCTTCCACTTTTTGTTCTCATTTTCAAAGAGGTCATATACACACCAAGTAAAATGATGCATAGGCAAGTAACCTGTTTCCAGGTGATTGTTTCACCACTGTACAATCCCCAACCTACAGCAACAAAGGGGATACCATATGTGACCATGGATGCAAAAAAGCCGCCGGCACGCTTGATCAGCATGTAATAAAGGACTGAAGCTAATGCAGTGCCAAACAAACCCAAACTAACAGAGGCAGCTATTGAAGTGGCAAAATGTTGTTGATAGATTGAATGTTGAAAAAATCCTGTAAACCAAAGTATGATTAAAGATGGCACAATAAAAGAAACGAATGCTAATGAAGCAATAGTTATGGAAGACTGTTCCTTTAGGTGATGGCCTACAAGGTTGACATTGATACCGTAAAATAGCGTTGCCAAAAGAATCAATGCAGAATAAGAGAGGTAGTTAAAAGAAATATTGCCTCGGGTAACAAACAATAAAACAAGCCCTGCAAATCCAATGATAAGCCCAAGCGCTTTCATCGTTCCCACTTTGAGTTTGTAAAACAACATTCCTACTAAAATGGTAAAGATGGGAGTAAGCGCATTGAGGATGCCAGCAAGCGAACTATCTATTTTTGTTTCTGCAACACAAA
The DNA here is from genome assembly GCA_031424295.1 of Segetibacter sp. Taxonomy (GTDB): domain Bacteria; phylum Bacteroidota; class Bacteroidia; order Chitinophagales; family Chitinophagaceae; genus Segetibacter. The sequence continues at coordinate 31,115 of JANPHE010000077.1, forward strand.
AAAGATATGCTGGAATAAAGCTTCCAACCAAACCCGTAGTTATGATCCAGGGAATTTTTGCTGATGGTATTTGCTTAAATGAGTTAACAGCAAAAGGCAACAAAGCAATACCAGCGCTTAGCATTCTCAATGATGCTACTTCATACGCTGAGAATACCTGCATTCCTGATTTCATTAATACAAAAGAACTGCCCCAAATGAGCGACAATAAAATAAATATGGACCAATGCAATACTTTTTCTTTCATGTGCTGCAAAGGTGCGGCAATAGTTCAGATATAGATAATGTTATTTTTTATGATCTATTTCAGCTTATTGAAACAAATTAAATGTATTTGAAATTCCACATTGTTTATTACTTTACAGCACATGAAGTACTTTCTGACTCTTTTTTCTATAATAGTTTTCTTTACTGTTGAAGCGCAACAGCTTATCTCAAAGCAAGGAGCTACATTGTGGCAAGCTTTTATTGTCCGGGCGGATGGTAACCAGATACCATTTAGTATTGAGCTTGAAATGGAAAATAATCTTCCGGTTATGTATATCATTAATGGAAGTGAACGTATCCGTGTAGATAGTGTTCATTTTGAATCGGATTCGGTATTTATCAAAATGCCTTTGTATGAATCTTCTATAAAAGCAGCTGTATCTAAAGGCAAATTAATAGGCACATGGACTAAAGGAACTACTACTAAAGATCAGGTACTTCTATTTAGTGCAGAAATTAACAAGCCTCGTTTTTTGGCATCAATTAGCAAAGCAAATTATGTTATTACCGGAAGATGGGCAGTAAAATTTGAAGCAGATTCTATGCCTGTCTCCGTGGCCGAGTTTCAGCAGCAGGGAAGCAGCATTACAGGTACATTTATGACTCCTACAGGCGACTATCGTTATTTAGAAGGTATTGTAGATGGAGATCAAATCAAGCTGTCAGGGTTTGACGGTGTACATGCTGTTTTGTTTACAGGCAAATTGAACAATTCCAATTCTATTGAAAATGGGCGATTTATTTCAGGAGCAAAACACAATGAAAGCTGGACTGCGATTAAGAACCCAAAAGCTATTGTGAAAATTGATGAGACAGCAATGTTTATAAGACCAGATCAAGACCGGTTAAATTTTCGTTTTCCTGATTTGGACAGCAATTTTATTTCCATTACAGACAATAGGTTTTTAAACAAAGTTGTAGTCATTCAATTGATGGGTTCCTGGTGTCCAAATTGTATGGATGAAACAGCATTTTTAAGTGAGTATTATAGAAAAAATAAAGATCGTGGGGTAGAAATAATAGCACTTGCTTATGAATATTCTCCTGATTTCTATCGGTCTAAAAAAAGTTTAGGGAAGTTTCAAAATCGATTCAATGTCCAGTACCCGATTCTTATAACAGGTATTCCTGTATCAGACACGATGCGAACAGAAAAGACCTTGCCGCAATTAACCCGTATCAAAGTATTTCCAACATCTATTATCCTTGACAAAAAAGGGAGCATTAGAAAAATTGATACTGGTTTTGTAGGACCGGGAACAGGGGAACATTATGAAGTTTACAAAAAGGAATTTGGAGAAATGATGGATGATTTATTGAAGGAAGAATAAGGGTTTGAATTGTCAAATGCTACTTCAACTAGTTTAAGTTTAACTCACCTATTATATAACTCTACCCATTCTTTTAACCTTACTTCCACATCAGTAGTTATTTGATTAGGAAGTAATCTCCATAACCAATTGTCTGTGGTAGATGCGGGTATATTCATACGAGCATTTTCATCTAATCCCAAAATGTCTTGCATAGGTAAGATAGCTATAGTGGCAACAGAAGCATATGCAAGGCGGCCCATTACAAGGTGAATGTTTTTTTCATTCAGCGGCATTCCAAAATACTTTTCTAATTGGTAGTGGTGCTGTTTTCCTTCTTGCAGGTACCAACCACAAATCGTATTGTTGTCGTGGGTTCCTGTATAGACAACAAAGTTTGTCGTATAGTTATGTGGTATGTAATTGGACGATGGCATTCCAAAACCAAAAGCAAACTGCAAAATTTTCATGCCGGGAAAATCAAATCTTTTTCTTAGTTCATGCACCGGTTCATTGATTTCGCCCAGATCTTCTGCGATGAATGGTAAATCTCCTAATTCCTTTTTAATGGCCAAAAATAAATCTGCACCGGGACCGGATTTCCATTCACCATTTATTGCTGTTTCAGATTCGCCAAGTACCTCCCAAAAATCGGCAAAGGCACGAAAATGGTCTAGGCGAAGGATGTCATACAACTCCATGTTCTTTTTGATGCGTTCTATCCACCAATCATAGCCACGTTGTTTTAATACATCCCAACGAAAAACAGGCATGCCCCAAAACTGACCATCGTCACTAAATGCATCTGGAGGGACGCCTGCTACGCCGATCATTTTGCCTTCTTCATTCAGCCTAAAAATTTCTTTATTGGTCCATACATCTACAGAATCGTAGCTGGCGTAAAATGGTAAATCGCCAAATAATTTAATATTGAGGTTGTTGCAATAAGACTTTAATTCATGCCATTGTTTTGAGAATATAAATTGTAGAAATGCTATCTCTCCTGGTTCTTCGAATTGATGAAAATCATCATTGGCTTTTAATGACTCTCCCTTGGGGTTCTGTAAGGTTATATCCGGCCATTCAAACCAAGGCAATCCATTGAATTGTTTTTTTAGTATAGAATACAATACAAAATCATCAAGCCAATAAGCTTCTTTTTTGCAGAATTGTATAAACGGTTCTGCTAAATGTTTGGCTTTGCCATTTTTGAAATTTTTCCATGCTAATTCAAAGATTATTTTTTTATTTTTTTCTGCAGCTTCAAAATCTGTTTTTTCTTTCTGTGGCAGGTGAAAACGATCCAATTCGCAGTCATCCAATAAACCTTCTTTGGCGAGCAGTTCAGGGCTAATAAGCAATGTGTTTCCTGCCCTACTGGATATAGAACTATAGGGTGAGTTTCCTTGTCCGGCTTCTGTAGGATTAAGTGGTAACAGTTGCCAGTATTGTTGACCGCTTCTGTGTAGGAAGTCCGCAAATGTCTTAGCGTCCGGACCCATATCGCCAATGCCAAACGGAGATGGTAGTGAAGTGATGTGCAATAATATTCCTGCACCTCTTTTATGATCGTTCATTTAGTATTGCTTTGTTGTTGAAATGCTTGGTTATTATTTTTAGTTAACAAAAACTAATCTTTTTCTTCTTCATGTTCAAGTATTTGCTCCAGTAGAATGATGGACCTTCCTTCTACTACTAAACTTTGACTTGCTTTAAATATTCCTTTTTTCATGTTCACCTGGTTGCTGGCTGTGTCAAGCACAATGGTCCACAATTGGCCATATTTCACCGCAGGTAAAGTAAAATTTAATTTGTCGTGATGCGCATTAAAGATGATATAAAAACTATTGTCTGTTATTTGTTCTCCTCTAGGACCTTTGGATCTAATTGCATGCCCATTCAAGAATACGCCCAACGATTTTGCGTAATCATGCTGCCAGTTTGCATGTGTCATTTCAGATCCGTCAGGTTGAAACCAACCAATATCTTCTAGGCCTGCCTGGTTAATTTGTTGGCCCTGAAACCATCGCCTTCTTCGGAAGGCTGGATGCTTTCTTCTCAAATGAATAAGCGCCTTAGTAAAATGCAAAAGGTCTTTGTCTGCATTTTCCCAGTTAAGCCATGATACTTCATTGTCCTGGCAATAAGCATTGTTGTTTCCTTTTTGGGTTCTCCCAAATTCGTCACCAGCAACTAACATAGGTACGCCTTGCGACAAAAACAACGAAGTGAGTAAATTTCTTTTTTGTCGTTGTCTTAATTCATTGATTATAGGATTATCAGTCGGACCCTCTATGCCACAATTCCAGGATCGGTTGTGGCTGTCTCCATCTTTGTTATACTCTCCATTGGCTTCGTTGTGCTTGTTGTTATAAGATACCAGATCGTGCAGTGTAAATCCATCGTGTGCTGTTATAAAATTAATACTGGCTGTTGGTCTTCTGCTATCACTTTGGTATAAATCCGGACTGCCTGTAAATCGCTGCGCAAATTCTCCCAACATACTTTCAGCACCTCTCCAGTAATCCCTGAGACAATCTCTGTATTTACCATTCCATTCTGCCCATCCCGGTGGAAATTTGCCCACCATATACCCACCTTCGCCAATATCCCATGGTTCAGCTATCAACTTTACCTGAGATATTACGGGGTCCTGGTGAATGATGTCAAAAAATGAACCAAGCCGATCCACTTCATGAAGTTCTCTCGCCAGCGTTGAGGCAAGATCAAAGCGAAAGCCATCCACGTGCATTTCTAATATCCAATACCGTAAGCTATCCATAATCAACCGAAGCACATTTGGCATCATAACATTTAGGGTATTGCCGGTACCTGTGTAATCCATATAATACCTTTTTTCTTCGGTAAGGCGGTAATAAGATGCATTGTCAATTCCTCTAAACGAAACCGTTGGTCCTTTTTGATTGCCTTCTCCCGTATGATTATATACAACATCCAGAATGATTTCAATGCCTGCCTTATGCAGTTCTTTTACCATTCTTTTAAATTCATTTACCTGTTCTCCCAAACCATCTCCTGAAGAATACCTTACATCCGGAGCAAAATAGCCTATAGAATTATATCCCCAATAATTAGTCAAACCTTTGTTTACAAGTTGTTCATCAATGATGTAATGATGAACAGGCATTAACTCTATTGCAGTTATTCCAAGGTCATTGAGGTATTGAATAGTTACAGGATGGCAAATGGCAGCATAAGTACCTTTTATATTATCTGGAATATCTGGATGGAGGTAAGTAAAACCTTTAATATGCGTTTCGTAAATGATTGTTTTGTGATAAGGTATTTTGGGAGGAGTATCACCTTCCCAATTGAAAAGCGGATTGATGACTACACTTTTTGGAACATGCGGCCCACTATCACTCCTGCTCATGGAGTTATTACTACCACCACCTTTTAGATCATATCCAAACAGTGAGTCGTGCCAGTTTATATTGCCTGAAATGGCTCTGGCATACGGATCAATCAATAGTTTGTGATGATTAAAACGGTGCCCCTTTTGTGGATCATAAGGACCATGAACTCTGTAGCCATATAGCTGCCCAGGTTTTAAATTTGGAATATAAGTATGCCATATCTGATGAGTTCGTTCCTGTATTTCTATTTTTGTTGATTCTCTTTTTGAAGTTATTGAACTATAGAGGCATAGTTCAACTTTTGTTGCATTGTCAGCATAAAGTGCAAAATTGACCCCGTTCCCATCCCATGTAGCGCCAAGCGGATAAGGATGTCCGGGATAAACTGTTACGTGCATGTATTTTTAAATTTGAAGTTTAAGTCAATCGGTTGGAGGCGAAAGATAAGATACATCTTTTGAAATTATGCTTAGTTAATTAAGGACTAAACTATATTATGGAAACTGACGAGTGATTTTTAAATAATTGTTGACTAAAACATTTTTTTTATTACCAATTGTTAGCAATTTCTAGGCAAATTTTTAATTAGTATTTTTTTGAATTCCAAGAAAACGTCTAAACCAATTATGTAAATGGATTGCTTTGAAAAAAGGCAGATCCTTCTTAAGCGAAAGGAAACTTACTTATCTTGCTAGCATAGAATTTTTAAGGCCATTATGAAGTACTTCCGTTTTTTGTATGTGCAGGTTTTGCTGGGCATAGTTGCTGGTATTTTTATTGGATGGAAGTTTCCAGCATTTGCGCCCATCGCAAGGGTGATCAGTGAAATGTTTATTAATATGATTCGGATGGTAATAACTCCGGTCATCTTCTTTACATTGGTTCTTGGCATTGTGGGTGCCGGAGACTTAAAAAAAGTAGGGCGGGTAGGCGGTAAAGGCATTTTATATTTTGAAATAGTTACTACATTGGCCATCATCATAGGCGTAATAGTTGCTAATCTCATAAAGCCAGGAATAGGTATAGATCACCAGCATATTTCAAACAGTGTAGCTAAAGTTTCAGATGTTCCTCAACAAATAGATTGGCTCGAATTTGTAACGCACATTATACCTTCAAATATCGTAGATGCATTTGCAAAAGGTGACATCATTCAAGTATTGTTTTTCGGTGTGTTGTTTGCCATAGGGTTAAAGCGGCTAGGCAAATCAGGAGATAGTATTGTTTCAACATTTGAAAAACTTAGCGGAATCTTGTTCAATATTCTGAAAATGGTTATGAAATTAAGTCCGCTTGGAGCTTTCGGAGGCATGGCTTTTACCATTGGTAAATTTGGTTTTGGCAGCCTTGTTTTATTAGGGAAATTGTTGCTCACTTTTTATATCACCAGCTTCCTTTTTATTTTTGTGTTGCTCAATTTAATTGCAAAGTATTTTGGTTTTAGTTTGTGGAAACTACTGGGATTTATTAAAGCGGAAATATTAATTGTATTGGGATCGAGTAGCAGTGAGTCGGTGTTGGCAAACCTCATTGCCCGGCTGGAATATGCAGGATGTCATAAAAGTGTGGTTGGATTAATTATTCCCGCAGGCTACAGTTTCAATTTGGATGGTACCAGTATCTACCTAAGTTTGTCTATCATCTTTCTTGCACAAGTTTTTAATGTACCACTTACGTTGGGGCAGGAATTAACCATTATTGGAGTATTACTCATTACCAGTAAAGGCGCAGCAGGCGTTACCGGTAGCGGATTTTTGGTTTTGGCTTCTACATTGTCTGTCATAAAAGTTGTTCCTATAGAAGGCTTGGCTTTGTTATTTGGCATAGACAGATTTATGAGCGAAGGAAGGGCATTGACCAATATGATTGGAAATACACTGGCTACTTTGGTAATTGCCAAGAGCGAAAATGCAATTGATATGAAACGGTACAAAGCGATTGTAGAAAAGCACGGTTATCTTGAGGAGTAGCAACATAATTTGCCAGTACTGAAGCATGATTAACGAATGTTTTAATATTTTTGGATGTCATATTTATTCAAGCCTTTACAAGTAAAAAGTATAGTATTTAGAAATAGGATTGTTGTATCTCCTATGTGCCAGTATAGTGCGGTGGATGGCTTTTCCAATGATTGGCATTTGGTTCATTTAGGTAGTCGGGCAGTAGGGGGAGCCGGATTAATAGTGGTGGAGGCAACAGCTGTTTCTCCTGAAGGCAGAATTACATTGGATGATTTGGGATTGTGGAAAGATGAACAAATTGTAGGCCTTAAAAAAATAGCCTCATTTATTGAATCGCAAGGTTGTGTACCCGGTATTCAGTTAGCTCATGCTGGAAGAAAAGCTAGTCACAACAGTCCTTGGAAAGGTGCAAGAATATTAACAAGAAATGAAGGTGGTTGGGACACTTTTTCTGCAAGTGCTATTCCGTATAAAATTGAAGATAAAGCTCCATTTGCTTTAGATAAAAAAGGAGTATGTAAGGTAATTGACGATTTTGGTTATGCAGCTGCAAGGGCAGCAGAAGCCGGATTTAAAGTATTGGAGATTCATGCCGCCCACGGTTATCTTATTCATCAGTTTTATTCTCAGCTAAGCAATGAGCGAAGAGATGAATATGGAGGTACTTTTAGAAACAGAATCAAGCTGCTGATGGATATTGTAGATGCCGTAAAAAAAAGTTGGCCAGAACATTTGCCATTGTTTGTTAGAATATCAGCCACCGATTATGTAACAGGTGGTTGGACAATAGAAAATTCAATTGAACTGACTAAACACCTTCAATCAAAAGGCGTTGATCTAATTGACTGCTCCTCGGGTGGAAATGCACAAGCAAAAATTGAAGTAGGTCCAGGGTATCAAGTCCCTTTTGCTGAGAAGATTAAAAATGAAACAGGGATTTTAACAGGAGCTGTGGGCATCATTAATACAGCTTTGTTAGCAGAGGAAATTATTGCTACAGGCAAAGCTGATATGATTTTTATGGCAAGGCAACTACTACGTGATCCCTACTTTCCAATAAACGCTGCTAAAGAGTTGGGAGTTGAAGTGCCATGGCCTCCGCAATATCTAAGAGCAAAGCACTAGAATGTGTAGCGAATGATTGTCCAAAAATTGATGGATCTGATTTTTCCAATAATTAATTATCCTTTTCCTTCCATCAATTTAAAGAATTGATCTAATTGAGGGAGGATAACAATTCGTGTTCTTCTATTAATGGCCTTACTTTCAGGAGTGTCATTACTTTGCAATGGAACGTATTCGCCTCTTCCACCTGCTGTCATTCTTTTTGGATCTATCCCAAACTGGGTTTGTAATATTCTAACTACTGACGTAGCTCTTTTTACACTCAGGTCCCAATTATCAGTTAAGCAACTATTTTTCATTGGTACATTGTCTGTATGGCCTTCCACCATAAATTCTATGTCGGGGCGGCTGTTGAGCACTTGAGCCACTTTGCCTAAAACGGTAGCAGCTTGTGTTGTCACTTCATACTTTCCGGAGTTGAAAAGCATTTTGTCTGAAATTGAAATAAAGACTACTCCTTTTTCTATCTTAATCTCCACATCTTTATCATTTACATCGCTTAATGCACTTTTTAGATTCATAACCAAAGCCATATTCAACGAATCTTTACGGGATATAGATTGTTGCAATGATTGAATATAATTGTCTCTTGTTCCAATATGTTCCAAAGATTTTTTTATGCTTTCTGCCTGCGAAGCTGAAATAACGGATAAGTCCTTCAACTGATTAAGCATGTTATTGTTGTTGTCTTTTACAAAAGACAGTTGTTTGTTGAGGCTTGCAATTTCACTTTCCAAGGCCGCTTTTTTCCTTGCAGACTCTTCTTCTTTTTGTAAGCAATCCTTCAGATCGCTTTGGGTTTGGGTATATGTCTGGGTTAAATCCTGATATCTTTGTTGTTCTGTTTCAAGTTTTTTCTTGCTAATGCAGGATGTCATTATCAATGCTATGCATGCAACCATTCCGATATGAGTTAATTTCATAAACTTGTTTTAATATTGAAGGTGCAATAGTAAGAAATACATTTTTTAGAAAAATGAGAATGGATAATATTAACAACTTGCATACTACTTACCTTTGCACCCTAAACATGATAAATGATAAAAGTTGGAGATTATAATACTTTAAAGGTAATAAGGGCGGTAGATTTCGGGTTTTACCTTGATGATGGGCAGGAAGGCATTCTACTGCCTAAAAGGTTTATACCTTCAGGACTAGTGATTGGTGATGAGGTGAAAGTATTTATTTATCATGACTCTGAAAGCAGACTAGTGGCAACCACACAGCATCCTGTGGGAAAAGTGGGGGATGTAGTAAAAATGAAGGCATTAACAGTGACTGAGCATGGCGCATTTCTTGATTGGGGACTGATGAAGGATATTTTTGTGCCAAAGAGTAAACAGTTGGGTGGAATGCTTTTAGGAGCTGAATATTTGGTTAAGATCTATATAGACGAGCAAACAGGAAGGGTAGCAGCTACAGAAAAGATTGAACCATTTTTAAGCAATGAAATATTAAGCGTAAAAGAGGGCGAAGAAGTGGATATGGTTGTATTCAGGCGGACTGATATTGGATACCTGATGATCATCAATAATCTACATACAGGTGTTTTGCATTTCAATGAAATTTATAGAAACATTGGAACAGGAGATAAAATAAAAGGATTTATTAAAAAAATCCGGCCAGATAATACAATGGATGTTGTAGCCGGCAAAATGGGTTATACAAGGGTAGAAGATGGCTCAGAAAAAATTATCAGGCTATTAAATGAAAACAACGGTTATCTTCCATACCACGATAAATCAGCTCCCGAAGAGATTTACGATTTTTTTGGAATGAGTAAGAAAGCATTTAAAATGGCAACTGGCAACTTATATAGGCAACAAAAAATTGTACTAACTAAAACCGGCATTAAACTGGTTGAATAAACAGGTCTAATCAATTTCTTCCTTCGTGAATAAGGGGCACAACAGGATTTGAACTGAACTTTCGTAAATAAGCATCCAAAGTATTTTTCATTAAACCCGCTATAGTCATTGGACCGACACCACCCGGCACAGGTGTTATTGCAGATGCTTTTTTTGAAACATGTTCAAAATCCACATCACCTTTTAACTTGTAACCGCTTTTTGTAGATGCATCGGGTACTCTTGTAATACCAATGTCTATTACTATTGCACCTTCTTTTACCATATCAGCAGTGATAAAACCTGGAATTCCTACCGCGGCAACAATGATGTCTGCTTGTAAAGTATGATGTTTGAGATTCTCTGTGTATCGATGGCATAAAGTAACGGTGCAATTGCCATAAGCAAGGTTGCTGCTTAGCAGAATACTCATTGGTCTTCCTACAATATTGCTACGACCTATTACAACAGCATGTTTACCTTTCGTCTCCAACTTATAATGTTCCATCATCAGCATGATACCAAATGGGGTAGCTGGAATAAATGTTTCCAAACCTTGTACCATGTGGCCAATACTCATTGGCTGAAAACCATCTACATCTTTATCAGGATGAATGGTATTGATGATATTCGCTTCATTGATATGGTTTGGCAAGGGAAGCTGTACCAAAATACCATCAATCGAGTCGTCACTATTAAACGCCTGAATTTTTTCTATTAGTTCAGATTCTTTGATATCGCCATCCAGTCTAAGTAATGTAGATTCATATCCTACTTCGGCACAAGACCTTACTTTGCTGGCTACATAGGTTTCACTTGCACCATTGTTCCCAATTAAAATTGCTGCAAGGTGAGGTGCCCTTTTCCCTTGTTCTACCAAAAATTTTGCTTGTGCTGCCAAATTCTTTTTTATTGATTTGGACGCTGCGTTTCCGTCGAGAAGTAACATACGTGCAAATGTATTGAAGCAACAGATTAATTTTTCATTTAGGCATGATTATTCAAATTAATTTTTTGTTACTCCTAAATTGTACCTAATTTTCCTTTCAAAATCGGAACTACTTGAAATTAATTTATGCTTTTTTAGTCTTTTTGGTGGGTCAAAGTATTGATGCACAAGTGGTGCGACAGCCCTTGTCTGTCAAGTATGCAGGTTTAGGAGCGTACAGTAAAAACTTTTGCGATGTATTTTCAGCAACAGCTAATCAAGCATCCCTGGCCCAATTGAAGAGTGGCGCATTTGGTGTTTATGGAGAACGTCGGTTTATGTTGGAAGACTTAAACGGTTACAGTGCCATTGTAGCTATGCCCATTTCATCCTATGGTACTATTGGCTTACAGGCAGATTATTTTGGTTCTTCTGCTGCATTCAATGAAAATCAACTGGGTTTGATTTATGCCAGAAAGCTTACCGAACAAATAGATGCCGGTGTTAAATTCAATGTCCATTCTGTAAGGGTACCTGGATACCAAAATGCATCCACTGTAAACTTTGAAGCAGGTGTTATTTTTCATCTAACAGATAAGTTACACACTGGCATTCATGTTTATAATCCTACAAGCAGCAGGTTGGGTAAAACAAGCAATGAACGGCTGGCATCTATTTACAGATTTGGGCTTGGTTATGAGGCATCTGACAATGTATTTTTAAGCACGGAAATTGTAAAACAAGAAGACCAACAGGTAAGTGTAAATGCAGGATTACAGTATAACATTCACAAAAGGCTCTTTTTAAGAACAGGTATAGCCACAGCTTCCAATAATACTTATGTGGGCTTGGGATTGATGCTTGGCATGGGGAGAATTGATATCAATACTGCATACCATCCCCAGCTTGGTTTTACTCCCGGTATTTTACTATTATTGAACTTTAAGAAAGCTGCAAAGGAGTGAAGAGATTAATCTTTATATTAATAGCGTTTTTTGGTCAGGTTGTGGTATTTGCCCAAAATGAAAACCCAGTACAGCCGGGCAGCAATACTGAACAGCAACTCGAAAACTTAACCGAACAGTTGGAAGGAGAAACTGAAGACGATTCTTATCTGCAATCTTTGGTTCAATTTAGGAAAAACCCTATTGATCTCAATACTGCTAATGCCGACGAAATAAAAGAGTTGCGTCTGATCAGCGATATTAAGATTCAAAAGCTTATCACTTACAGGCAGTTATTGGGAAAACTTATTAGTATATATGAATTGCAGTCCATTCCTGACTGGGACATAGAAACCATCAACAGAATCTTACCTTTTGTAAGGGTAAGTAATTCCGTTACATTATCTCAGGATATTGCAAAAAGGTTTACGGGCGGGCAACATTCCTTACTTGTTCGTACGCAACAAATACTGGAGAAAAGTGAAGGATTTAAACGGTCAGATTCAATTGAGAACAGATATCCTGGTTCACAACAGCGGGTTTTCTTCAGGTATAAATATGTTTATAGAAACCTGTTACAATTTGGTATTACCGGCGATAAAGATGCCGGAGAAGAGTTTTTTAAAGGTTCTCAGAAAGCTGGGTTTGATTTTTATTCTTTTCATTTGTTTGCAAGAAGAATTGGTCCTATTAAATTTTTGGCTTTGGGCGATTATACTGTCAATCTTGGTCAGGGATTAACACATTGGCAAAGCCTGGCTTTCAAGAAAAGTCCAGACATAACTGCCATAAAAAGACAGGCAGATATTATCCGACCCTATAATTCAGCAACAGAGTATAATTTTATGCGGGGTGCTGCAATTACATTAGCAAAGAACAATTTTGAAGTAACCGGTTTTTTCTCTGTTCGTAAGCTAGATGGTACCTTAAATGCAGGTGACACCTTACAAACCAATGATGATTTTCTTTCTTCTATTCTTAATTCTGGATATCATCGAACACCAAGTGAACTTAGCAAAAAAAATAGTTTGACCCAGACTTCCTATGGAGGAAACCTATCTTATAACAAAAATCGCCTTCATCTAGGTATGAACAGCATTTTTTTTAAACTTTCAGCTCCGCTTCAGAAGGATGTAAGTCCATACAACCAATACAGTATTGCCGGACAGAAGTGGAGTAACTACAGCTTCGATTATAGCTATACTTTTAAGAATGTGCATTTTTTTGGCGAAGCAGCAATGGATAAGAGGCAATCAAAAGCTTTTATTGGGGGCATGATAGCTAGCCTTGATCCCAAAGTGGATGCTTCATTAGTATATAGAAATATTCAAGCAGAATACCAGACATTTAACGGCAATGCTTTTACTGAAAGTACTTTTCCAACCAATGAAAAAGGGCTGTTTATGGGTGTCTCAATTAAACCTAGACAATTTTTAAGAATAGATGCTTATACCGATGCATTTAGTTTTCCATGGTTAAAGTTTAGAGTAGATGCACCTACAAAAGGCAGTGAATATCTATTGCAAATAACTTATCGCCCCAATAAGCAGGTAGAAGTTTATACCAGATTTAGAAATGAGAACAAAGCAATCAATCTTTCAGGGTTAGACCTTCCTAATAGGGAAACTGTAATAAGACCCAGGCAAAATTGGAGAACCAATATTTCTTACAATGTCAGCAAAGAGGTATCTCTCAGAAGCAGAGTTGAAATGATTTGGTTTGACGCAACTGTTAAAGAAAGAGCTGAACAGGGGTACCTTACTTATTTTGAAGCCAAGTATAAACCTTTTGGTAAACCTGTATCCTTTAATGGTCGTATACAGTATTTTGAAACAGATGGATTTGATAGCCGGATGTATGCATATGAAAGCGATGTACTGTACAGCTTTTCAATTCCGCAATTTATTGGCAAGGGGATGAGATATTATTTTAATGTCAACTACGATGTTTCTAAAAAAATGACCACTTGGTTTAGATGGGCTCAAACCGTTTATAATAACCAGGAAGTGTTGGGAAGCGGTCTCGATAAGATCAATAGCGATCGACGTACAGAAGTTAAGTTTCAGGTTCTTTATAACTTTTAGATCAGCTGCCTTACAATAGGATTATTTGTTGGGGTTTAAATAATTTAAATTTCAAATAATTTATGCATTGCATATTTTAAAAAATTCACCACTTTCATTGTTTTTATGCTCCTAAATCTGATTTTTTGAAAAATAATGCAGCAATTAATCAATTCCTTTTGTCAAAGCATTAACATTTGGATTAAAATCCTTTAATTTGTTTTTAATTTAGAATTAATAATCATTTTCCTAACAGAAAAATTAATGCACATGAGAAAAATTGTATCGTTGTTTACAATGCTAATGCTGTTTTCAGTATTAGCGTTTGCACAAACCAGACCCATTAAAGGCAGGGTGCTGGATGATAAGGGACAGCCAGTAGCAGGGGCATCTGTGGCTATAAAGGGTACCACTACGGGTACTGCAGCTGATGCTAATGGTGATTTTACTATCAATGCGAAAACTGGCGATGTGTTGGTTATTAGCTCAGTAGGAACTTCGACCGAAGTGAAGGTGGGTTCGGGTTCATCTATCTCTGTCTCACTTTCTACCCAAGCTCAAAATTTATCCGAAGTAGTTGTTACTGCTTTGGGTATTAAGAAAACCCGTAATGAAGTTACTTATGCAGCTCAGCAGGTTGCAGGAGAAGAATTGAGCAAAAACCGTAGTGCAAACTTTGTTAGCAATCTTTCGGGTAAGGTTTCCGGATTGGAAATCAGACAAACCAACACTTTGGGTGGATCTACAAACGTGGTTATGAGAGGAGCCAAATCAATTACCGGAAATAACCAGGCGTTATTTGTGGTAGATGGAGTTCCTTTTGATAACTCACTAACTAACAGCACCAACCAAAGAACAGGTAGAGGTGGTTATGATTATGGTAATGCAGCTGCAGATATCAATCCTGATGACATCGAATCTGTGACAGTTCTAAAAGGTGCAGCGGCTAGTGCCCTTTATGGTTCTCGTGGTAACAATGGCGTTATATTAATTACAACTAAGAAAGGTACACGTGGTTTAGGTGTTACTGTTAACTCCGGTGTTTCTCGTGGTACGATTGATAAATCAACTTTTGCTACTTATCAGAATAAGTATGGTGGTGGATATGGGCAATATTATGAAGATCCAAGCGGTTACTTTCTTTACAGAGATGTAGATGGCAACGGAACGGATGATTTAGTTGTGCCTACTAGTGAAGATGCTTCTTATGGTGGAGCATTCGATCCAAACAAGAAAGTTTACCAGTGGGATGCGTTTGATCCTACTTCACCAAATTTTGGTAAATCAAAACCATGGGTAGCTGCAGCAAATGGTCCTGCAACCTTCTTTGTTAATCCAATATCTACAAACAATAGTGTTTATGTAGATGGTGCTACTGACAAAGGATCTTTTAAATTAGGCTATACCAGAAGTGATGAGCGTGGTGTATTACCAAACAGTAAGATTACAAAAAATCTTCTCAACTTCGGTAGTACCTATAATCTTACAAGTAAACTAACTGTAGGTGCTAGTATCAACTTTACTAACCTTGTTGGAAATGGCAGATATGGTACAGGTTATGATGATAAAAACATGATGACTAACTTCCGTCAGTGGTGGCAGGTAAACGTGGATCTTAAAGAACAACAAGAGGCCTATTTCAGAAATAAGAAAAATGTTACCTGGAATTGGGCTGATCCAGATGATCTTAGTCCAATTTATTGGGACAACGTTTACTTTAGCAGGTATGAGAACTTTCAGAATGATACCCGCAACAGATACTTCGGTAATGTAAACCTTAATTATAAAGCAACTAGTTGGTTAAATATTTTGGGAAGAATTTCAACTGATACCTATTCTGAACTGCAGGAAGAAAGGCAAGCTATAGGAAGTGTTGCTACTTCGCAATACCAAAGAACAAATCGCAACTATAATGAGGTGAATTATGACTTGATGTTGAATGCCGATAAAAATCTTTCTTCAGATTTCAATATTAAAGGATTGTTAGGAACAAACATCAGAAAACAACGTATAGAAAGCATCTATTCTACAACAAATGGTGGTTTGATCGTTCCAAGAATTTATTCTTTGTCAAATTCTGCGGCTGCAGTTGAAGCCCCGATTGAAACAGATCAGAGAAGAGAAATTGTAGGCTTGTTTGCAGGTACAACATTGACTTACAAAGGCTATCTTTCATTAGATGCGACAATAAGGAGAGATGCCTCATCTACGCTTCCGAAAGGGAACAACCAATATTATTATCCTTCTGCCTCTTTAGGATTTACTTTCTCCCAACTAATGAAGTCTGCTACTTGGTTGTCTTATGGAAAATTGAGAACTAACTACGCACAAGTAGGTGGAGATGCTCCTTTTTATAGCACAATCGATGGATATGCAATTGTTAGCCCATTTGGTTCAGCCCCACAAGCATCTGTATTGGGAACCAGGAATAACCCAACATTGAAGCCTGAAAATACAACAAGTGTTGAAGTGGGTTTAGAAATGGCTTTCCTTAAAAACAGAGTTGGATTTGATATTACCTATTACAAAGCAGAAACAAAAGATCAAATTCTTCCTACAACAGTATCAACTGCTACAGGATACAATTCAAAATTCTTAAATGCCGGAACTGTTCGGAATAAGGGAATTGAATTGTCTGCATATGTTACTCCGGTAAAAACAAGAAATTTCTCCTGGACAATGAATGTTAACTGGACAAGAAATAGGAATGAAGTAGTTGAACTTTTTGAAGGATCTTCAAACTTGCTATTGGCAAACTATCAAGGTGGAGTTTCTATCAATGCTACTTTAGGTCAGCCTTATGGTACATTAAGAGGAAGCAATTTTGTATTCGATCCTGCAACCGGTCAAAGACTAATAATGGCAAATGGCAGGTATAAACTAAGTGCAACTTCAAATGAAGTAATTGGGAATCCTAATCCGGATTGGATTGGTGGTATTAATAACTCGTTAAAGTACAAGAATTTTGGTTTAAGTTGGTTGGTTGACATTCGTCAAGGTGGCGATGTATTCTCATTAGACCTTTATTATGGTCTTGCTACAGGATTGTATCCTGAAACAGCTGGAAATAATGATTTGGGAAATCCACTTCGTAATACATTAACAGATGGTGGCGGTATTATCCGTGCTGGTATTTCAGAAGTTGATGGTAAACCGAATACTGTAAGAGCAGCTACTTCTAATTTCGGAGCTTATGGGTATCGTTACTCTCCTTCTGCAGGTTTTATTTATGATGCTAGCTACGTAAAGCTAAGAGAAGTAGTTTTGACTTATTCTTTGCCTAAATCAGTAATGTCTAAAATTGGGGTATTTAAAGGCATTGACTTAAATCTGATAGGCCGCAACCTTTGGATTATTCATAAGAATTTACCTTATGCTGATCCTGAAGAGGCAGTAAGTTCTGGTAACTTACAAGGCTATCAAAGTGGAGCATATCCTACTACAAGAACAATGACATTCAATGTTAAATTAAGATTTTAAAATACAATCACATGAGAAAATTAATAATAATTCTTTTACCATTTCTTTTCCTTACGGGATGTAGGAAAGATTTGACAAGTTTGAATGTGGATCCTAAGAATCCGCAATTAGTACCGTCTTATGCCCTTTTTACGAATGCACAGAGAACTTTGGCTCGTACATTGGCATCGCCAAATGTAAATCTGAATATTTTCAGATTAATTGAGCAAAACTGGACGGAAACAACTTATACTGATGAAAGTAACTACGACCTTCAAACGCGCCAAATACCTCGCGGTATGTGGAATGCTTTGTATCGTGACATTCTTAAGGATTTTCAAGAATCAAGAAAATTAATTCCGACTGAATCTGATATTCCTGCAGCTGCAAAAAAGAATCAATTGGCAATAGTTGATGTTATGGAAGTTTATTCATGGTACTACCTTGTAACTTCTTTTGGTAACATTCCTTATTCTGAAGCATTGAATATTGACAATGCTTTTCCTAAGTATGATACTCAAACAGCAATCTTTGCTGATTTGCTAAAAAGAATAAGCGCAGATATTGTTACCCTTAATGGTGGAGGTGATAGTTTTGGAGAATCTGATATTATCTACGGTGGAGATGTTGATAAGTGGAAGACTTTTGCAGCTTCTATAAAGCTGAAAATTGGAATGACTCTTGCCGACGTTGACCCTGCAACTGCAAAAGCTGCAGTTGAATCAGCAATTGCTGCTGGTGTTATGGCTTCTAATGGTGACAATGCTGAGTTTCATTTTCTTGCAGCACCTCCTAACGTAAATCCTGTTTGGGAAGATCTTGTTGAAAGCGGTAGAAAAGACTTCGTTGCTACAGAAACAATTGTTGACACGATGTCTGCATTAAATGATCCTAGAATTTCATTGTTTTTTACAACAGATGCTGCCGGCGGATATTCTGGCGGTACTCCGGGATCCGGAAACAACTATTCAACTTTCTCTAAGCCAAATGAGACCATTTCAAATCCTGATTTTCCACATATTTTATTGGATTATTCAGAGGTTGAATTTTTCCTTGCAGAAGCTAAGGAAAGAGGGTATAATGTATCTGGTACAGCAGCAGGGCACTACAACAGTGGTGTTATGGCTTCAGTTGAATGGTGGGGCGGTTCTATGGCTGATGCCATGACCTACCTTGCTCAGCCAGGCGTAAATTACCTAACGGCTACAGGAAATTACAAGCGTAAGATTGCTTTCCAAAAATGGTTGGCTTTGTACAACCGCGGTTGGGATATGTGGATAGAAAACAGGAGATTAGATTTTCCTGCGCTTCCTGATCCTACAGATGCGCTTTCTGGTTTTCCTACCAGGTTTACTTATTCTATTGATGAGCAAAATATAAATACTATCAATTATACACAAGCTGCGCAGGCTATTGGTGGTGATGAAGTAGAAACTAAACTTTTCTGGGATAAGTTTTAATCTTTAAGTAGTTTTTAAGAAAAGCCGCCTCAGAAGAGGCGGCTTTTCTTTTTTCACACACGCCATTAGTAAAATATGATTTACTTTGCGTCCTAATTCTAATACAACATCATGGCAGATCAACAACCTCAAAACAATCAACTTAATATAGAAATTACAGAAGACATTGCAGAAGGTCAATATGCTAACCTTGCTATTATAACACACAGTCATGCAGAGTTTGTAATTGACTTTGTAAGTGTGATGCCCGGTACGCCAAAAAGTAAAGTGAAAAGCCGAATAATCTTCACTCCAATGCATGCCAAACGTTTTTTGAAAGCACTAGAGGATAATGTTAACAGATACGAAGCGGCAAACGGAATGATACAAGACCTTGAGCAAGTTGAAATACCAATGCATTTTGGCGGACCTACTGCACAGGCCTAAATCATTGATAGATTTATGTATTGAAAATTGAGCGATTTAGTTTTATTGAAAGTAATAATTGAGTCAATTTAAAAAAGCTCATTACAACTTCTTTTATCAATAACCACCGGCTATAGCATTCCTTCATCTGCAAAACTATAATAGCCCTCGTTGCTTACAATGATGTGATCCAGTACTTTTATATCAAAGTACTGGGCTGCAAGTTTTATTTTATTGGTAAGTTCTTCGTCTTGTCTGCTTGGTTTTAAATTTCCACTC
Source organism: Segetibacter sp. (assembly GCA_031424295.1). Lineage (GTDB taxonomy): Bacteria > Bacteroidota > Bacteroidia > Chitinophagales > Chitinophagaceae > Segetibacter. The sequence continues at coordinate 50,540 of JANPHE010000077.1, forward strand.
GGATGATTGTGGCACAGTACAATACTTACTGCTTCATGTTCTAGTGCTTTGCGAAGAATGATTCTAGGGTCGGCCACAGTTCCTGTAATGCCCCCTTCGCTTACAATTTCAAAATGATTAATCTTGTTTGAACGATTTAGAAAAACAACGGCGAATACTTCGTGTTTATGAAATTCGAATTTTGCCTTTAGAAATTGGGCGATATCCTTACTGGACAACACTATTTCCTTTTTCTCTATCGATACACTTCTTCGTATGCCTAACTCCAGGGCTGCAGCAATTGAAATCGCTTTAGCGGGTCCCAAACCTTTTATCTTAAGATTTACCATTTCCTTTACCGATAATTTTGCTAATCGCTGCAAATCATTTGATGATTTTGCTAAAAGTTCTTTTGCAAGGTCAACTGCACTTTTTTCTTTTGAGCCATTATTGATAAGAATGGCCAAAAGTTCAGAATTGCTTAAGCTTTCTGCTCCTTTTATTGCCAATTTTTCTCTTGGACGATCATCAATTGCCCAGTATTTTATAGACTGTTTACTCATGTGCATATTTTGTAGAAACTCAAAATAGAACTTCTAAGGCTAATCTCTATCTTCGCGCAACAATTTATATATGAATCAGCCATCAATTAAAATATTTTCTGGTACAGGTAGCCAACATGTAGCAGGTAAAATAGCTCAGCGGTTTGGTGCCCCATTAGGTAAAATTAACATTCAAAGGTTTAGCGACGGCGAAATACAGCCGATAATTATGGAAAGTATTCGGGGCGATTATGTTTTTTTAATTCAAAGCACCCATTCGCCTTCTGAAAACTTGCTTGAATTGCTACTAATGATTGATGCAGCTCGTAGGGCAAGTGCCTACAAAATTGTAGTAGTTATTCCATATTATGGTTATGCAAGGCAAGATCGCAAGGATAGGCCAAGGGTTGCAATTGGATCTAAGTTGATTGCAAATCTATTGGTCGCTGCCGGTGCTGATAGGTTGATAACCATGGATTTACATGCTCCTCAAATACAAGGGTACTTTGATATACCGGTTGACCATCTTGACAGTTCTGCAATTTTTATTCCTTATATAGAAAAACTTAAACTGCAAAACCTTACCTTCGCCGCCCCTGATGTGGGAAGTACTAGCCGTGTTCGGGAATTGGCCAGCTATTTCAATTGTGAAATGGTAATATGTGATAAGCATAGAAAAAGGGCAAATGAGATAGCTAGTATGGTGGTTATAGGTGATGTAGCAGGTAGGGATGTAGTTCTTATAGATGATATATGCGACACTGGAGGTACGCTTGCTAAAGCAGCAAATTTACTTAAAGAAAAGGGCGCAAATAGTGTTAGAGCACTATGTACGCATCCTGTTTTGAGTGGAAAAGCCTATGAAAACATTGAAAACAGTGTTTTAGAGGAATTGATAGTTTGTGATACTATTCCATTGACGAGGGAGAGCAGTAAGATCAAATGTTTATCAGTAGCTGACCTTTTTGCTATCGCTATTAGGAATGCTTATGAAAACAGAAGTATTACCAGCCTTTTTATTCATTCGCAGTTGAAGGCTAAAAGAGCTGAAAGGTTATAAATGGCAATTTGAAGAATATTTTAAGCATGATTAATGCTTTACAACTTTTTATAAAATAAAAACAAAAAATGAAAACAATTACAATCGAAGGACAACTGAGGACCGAAATGGGCAAAAAAGCCACCCGCCAACTTCGCTCTCAGGAACTTGTGCCTGGTGTAATTTACGGGGGTGCTAAGGAAGTTAGCTTTGCCGCAAGTGCAAAAGTTTTACGTTCTATTGTTTACACCAGTGAATTCATGAAGGCTGAAGTGAAAGTTGATGGCAGCAGCTACATTTGCATTTTGAAAGATCTTCAATTTGACAAGGTATCTGATGAATTACTTCACATAGATTTCTTAGAGTTGGTAGGCGACAAAAAAGTAGTAGCAACCCTTCCATTACATCTTACAGGAACTGCTGTAGGGGTAAAAGCAGGTGGAAAGTTAGTTGTTAAGATGAAGCAGCTTAAGGTTAAAGCACTTCCAAAAGATTTGAGAGAATCTATTACTGTAGATATTTCCAGTCTTGATTTGAATGGTAATATTAGAGTTGAAGATGTGAAGGTTGAGAATATGGAAATATTGAACAGTCCTCGTATTCCAATTGCATCAGTTGTATTAACTCGTCAATTGAAACAAGAAGAATCTAAAACAGACGAGAAGAAGAAATAATAATATTTCAACGTATTCAAAACCCGAACAGCTGTTCGGGTTTTTTTATTGTATTTTTTCGAAGCTTGCCTTATTTTGGCACTTATTTTTGCAACCATGAGCAAATTCTTGATTATCGGTTTGGGTAATATTGGGTTGGAGTATGCGCATACAAGGCATAACATTGGTTTTGATGTAGTTCAGTCTTTTGTACTTAAGCATGGGGGCTTTTTTAAGTTGGAAAGATTGGCAGAAGTAGCAGAAGTAAAGTGGAAGGGAAAAATTTTGATTTGCATAAAGCCTACAACTTATATGAACCTTAGCGGGAGAGCCTTCAAATATTATTTGGATAGGGAAAAGATTTTAGTTGAACATACATTAACAATAGTCGATGACTTGGCTTTGCCATTAAGCAAACTAAGGATGCGGGGAAGTGGAAAACATGCAGGACACAATGGGCTCAAAGATATTCAGGCGATACTTGGGTCAGATGTATATCCAAAGCTAAGATTTGGAATTGGAAATGATTTTCCAAAAGGAAGACAAGTTGATTTTGTTTTAGGAAAGTGGAATAATAGTGAAGTTCCGTTGGTGAATACCAAAATTGATAAATGCGTAGAGGCGATCGAAAATTTTGCATTTTTGGGACTAGATCGTACGATGAATCTGGTAAATAGTCTGGAGATTGTATAATTTTAATAATTTGAAACGTTCTATAGCTTAATTGTTGAATTGGTTGTTAGTTTGAATTCGATTGCCATTATTTTATTGTAAAAGTTAGCCATGAAAATTTTTTGTGTAGGAAGAAATTACCGTGAACACGCCAAAGAACTAGGAAATGAAATACCTGGGGATCCTGTAATATTTATGAAGCCTAAAAGTGCTTTGTTGCAATCAAATACACCTTTTTATTATCCAGAATTTTCAAATGAATTGCACTATGAAGTAGAGTTGGTTTTAAGGGTCTGTAAGAATGGAAGGTATATATCAGAAAGGCATGCATCCAAATATTACAATGCCATTTCTGTTGGAATAGATTTTACGGCCAGAGATATACAGGCTGAATTAAAAAGGAAAGGATTGCCTTGGGAAAAGGCAAAAGCATGGGACAATTCAGCGGTTGTTGGTCTATGGACGGACATTACTCCTGACATATTAAAGAACCCGATTCATTTTTCATTAACCAAGAATGAAACTATTGTTCAGTCAGGCAATTCGGAGGATATGATTTTCCGGTTTGATACGGTAGTAGCTCACATTTCAAACTTCTTTTCGCTCAATATTGGGGACCTCATTTTTACAGGCACACCTGCCGGAGTGGGAGAGTGTGTAGTAGGCGATGTATTAGTTGGCTATTTGGAAACAACCAAGATTTTTGAATTGGAAATTAAGTAAACAGGATAATATTTGGAGCTTACATCCACTTCGTTTTATTTAGTATATTAAAATAGGTTAATTCGTTATTTTGCATCCTTTGTGATAAATACTAAAGTTAAAATGACAATCAAGCACTGGATTTTACTTCATTGATGAATATTTTAGCAGCTCAGTTTATTCACAAATCATTTCAACCTTTATAGCTCTAAAGGTTCCATTATCAGTTTCTTTTGACATAAAAACAACGAAGCCAAGGTTTGAATATTCTTCGAATTGTGATGGTAAAATATAAGTTTCGGTAGTTATTATTTTGGAGGATGTCATAGATTTTTTTTTTCAGAACCTATTAACGCAAACTTCTAAAGAATATTATCAAGACTTTACAAGATAATTCATGAATCGAGCTATGGTCAATGTTTTATTTGCAAATCCAATTGCGAAAATTTCTGATTGATTAAAAGCCATTGGGGAATTTTCTTATAGAATGATTGCTCTAAGTATTGGAGGTTTTGTTGCACAAAAGGCCGGACAAATAGGAGTTAATTCAAAATGGTATGATGAATAGTTTAATTAATTTCTACTTCTTCCTTTTTAATATGGAAATTTTTGAGAAACTTTTGTTCATAGAATTGATTTACCCTTATCTTTGCAATCCCGAAAATGAAAGTTGAAAGGAATGGATCGGTAGTTCAGTTGGTTAGAATGCCGCCCTGTCACGGCGGAGGTCGCGGGTTCGAGTCCCGTCCGGTCCGCAAAAGCCCCACTTGAAGTGAGGCTTTTTTGTTTATGTCATACTACGTTTACATCCTTCAAAGTGAAAAGGATCTTAGTTATTACAAAGGTTTCACTG
>JANPHE010000078.1:0-4922 GCA_031424295.1 Segetibacter sp.
CGCGCCTGGCGGCGCTGCCGAACGTGCCGACGTTCAAGGAAATGGGCTTCGAGCCGATGAACCGCACCGGCTACTACGGTATCTACGGCCCCAAAGGCCTGCCGCGCGACGTGGTCGACAAGGTCATATAATAAAGGTTTAGATCTATCCCCTTTGATAGTTACCCACTGCTCTATTCCATTAATCAGAATAAATTTTTCTTCTAAAATATATCCAATGTTTACAGAGTCACGTTGAATTTTATCAACATCAACATTTGAAAGTGAGTTAGCATAAACGTCTGAAATTAGTAATGATTGGAAAACAATTACTTGAATAAAAAGAAAAAAACTCTTAAAAATCATATTGAAAATTAAGTGTCAAAGGAACGGAAAATACTAATTGTAAATAGATATAAACTTATTGCACTTTTCATTTGAACTTACAAAACTAAGAATGTATAAAAAAGACCAACACAAGTTAAGCGTTGGTCTTTCCTTTCTACTCAATCAATTAACTAATTAACCATTTCCTTCATTCCAAAGGCAGTTAAAAATTCAACATACCCTTTACTAACTTCATTATTCGCTTTTTCAATAATTGCGCCTGTCATACCATCTACAACAGTTCTTAATGGCCGCTTACCATTAGGCATTTCAATCAGGTTAATAATAGCGTCAGGAATCATTTGCGGATCCGGTTTCATTGCTTCAAACATTTGACCCATTCCTGCACCAATTTGCTCCGGCACCTTAGCCAAATCACCATATCCCTCAAGGATACTATGATCAGAACCGTAGGTAGATTTGCCAAAAATTTCGGTAGGAAATGCTCCGGGCTGTATCAAAACAACATCAACACCCAAAGGCCTGACTTCATAATGCAAGCCTTCTGTTAATCCTTCTACAGCAAATTTTGTACTATTGTAAACAGTCATAAACGGTGCAGAAAAACGACCCAATCCACTGCTGGTATTTATGATTAATCCTTCGCCCTGCTTTCTCATTTGCGGTAAGCTGGCTTTTACTACACGCCAGGTTCCTTTTACATTTACATCAAACATCTTTTCAAAATCATCGAGATTGTAAGCTTCTGCAAGTCCGCCGCCAAAATATCCGGCATTGTTTACCACTACATCTAATCTACCCTCCTTTTCAATAATAGATGAAATAGCCTTATTAATGCTTTCCGCATTTGTTACATCCAAATCAACAACCGTGATGTTATCAATAGCTGAAAGTTCTTTTGCCCTTTCTGCATTTCTTCCATTCACATCCCTCATACTTGCGTAAACGGTATATCCTTTTGCGGCGCAACTTTTTGCCGTCAAATAACCAAAACCACTATTGGTTCCTGTGATAAAAACAACTTTTTTCTCCATTTTTATAATTTTAATTTATTTTTGTTACACAAAGTTACTATTAATGGTTACTTTTTGTTACTTTTGATTTCATTTTATCAAACAAAGTAGTTACCAAAAAGTAACAAACCCTATGAATTCACCCAATTGCAAATGCCCGCTCTCCATGTCGCTAACCATTATTGGTGGCAAGTGGAAACCATTAATTATTTACAACCTGGAGAAATCAAAAAAGCGATTCGGACAATTGGATGCCATTATCCCCGGTATTTCAAGAAAAGTTTTAACTACCCAACTCAATGAATTGGTAAATGATAAAATAGTAGAAAGGATTGCTTTTGCAGAAACTCCACCCAGGGTAGAATATAGCCTTACACCTAAGGGAAAGGAGTTGCTACCCATCCTTAGAAGCATTGCCAAATGGGGTAGTTATTTAGTAGAAAAGTAATGAATGATTATGGTTTATAAACTCATTTGTTTATGTTCTGCTTCATGCAATAATTCCATATCAGATAAATTAACCTTGATGACTTAGTTTCGGCCATAAAAAGATCTTAAACAAATATATTAGTCGTCCTGTTTTATTAACCAATTGATTTTACCATTTAATAATAATCTCTAAAAATCTAAAATAGATTTATGAAAATAGTTGCTGTCTCCTTACTTAGTTTCCTGATTTTAAACTTCAATGTATTACTTGCCCAAAAAACCAGCAACAAAGAAGGCAATGCTTTTAGCTTAACAGCCAATATAGGAGCCTCCAGCTTCGCCAATTCGTTAGCATGGACGCATGTTTATGGCATTGGAAAAAACAAGCGATTTAAAGTTGGGTATGGATTAAGATTAACCAATTTATTCGGATCGGATCAAAACTTTACAACTGCACCTGCTAAATTCACCAGCGGGAAAAGTAGTATTGCAGCATTATTCTCTGAAAACATAATTGCGAACATTGACACGATTGGTTTAGGAAAGGTTCAGACCAATTTTATAAACGCAGGAATTTATTTAAACTACACTTTGCCTTATTGGAAAAACCGTTTAGAGTTAGGCGTAAATATTGATGCTGTTGGATTTACTTTCGGAAGTAAACAAAATGCATCGTACAATAATAATACAGTTTCGGCTAAGCCTTCCTCATTTAATATATTGTTAATTAGCGACAGCGATGTAGGATCATTAAATTCAGAATGGTACATAAGCTATTGGGCAAGCAAGAACCTGAAAATAAAAGCTGGATATGAGTTTCTATTCACGGAATATACTACGGAAACCAAAATCCAGGCAATACCCGGCACAACGGATCGGAACGATCGGTTTAGGCTAAAGTCTCCTATGGTTATGTTTGGCATTGTTTATGCCCCTTTCAAGAAATAAATAACAATTAACCTTAAAAAAAGTATGAAACTATTACACATCCTCAGTTGTTCAATATTATTACTTATTGCTGGTGGAGCATCTTCACAAACATATTTCCCTGTGGACTCTGCATCTCAGGTAAAATTTGTAATCAAAAATTTTGGGATAGGTGTAGACGGTTCTTTTCATCATTTAAAAGGTACCGTCATTTTTAATCCGGATAATTTAAAGACTTCTTCTTTTAATGTCACAGTTGATGCTTCAACCGTAAATACTGGCAATGGATCAAGGGATGGACATCTAAAAAAAGACAGTTATTTTGATGTAGCTAAGTACCCGAAAATTTCATTTATTTCTTCAAAGATAGAGAAGACAACAGGAGGCTATCTTGCCACGGGTTCCTTTACTATAAAAGGTAAGAGCAAAGTTGTTGCTATTCCATTTTCTGCTGTTGTAAAAACAAACGGTTATGTATTTAATGGCCAAATTCAAATTAATCGCCGTGATTTTGGCGTAGGAGGTAGCAGCTTTATTTTATCTGACAACCTCACCCTTACGCTCAATATATTAGCTACAAAATAGCAATAGGCTCGTTGTAAGCTTCATTAAATTTCATCTTTGCTTTTTCTCCAACACATGCATTACAAAATCTTTTTTCCGTTGGCTGACAGGTATAGATAATCCATTCTCAAACATCAGTGCACCGCCATCGGTTTTATCGTAGGATTTTATCTTTTCGGGATTGGCAAGATAGGAATGGTGTGTTCTTAAAAATCCTAATGGTTCGAGTATTTCTTCATACTCCTTTAAATTTTTTGAGACCAATATCGGGTTGTCATTTTGTAAAAAGAAACGAGTATAGGTTCCTTCAGCTTCGCAATACAATATATCGCTAACTTTTACGAACCAGGTATTTTCTAAATCTTTTAATACAATTTTTCTGTCTTTTGCCCGAATACCTTTCAATTGTTGCATCAGTACCTGCACCTGACTGTGAAGATCGTTTGTACGCATCCTAACAGAAGCTTTATGAATACTTTTCTGTAATGCACCTGGATCTACAGGTTTAAGCAAATAGTCAATAGCGCTAAATTGAAAAGCATCAATAGCATATTTATTATGAGCTGTAACAAATATCAATTGAAACCCGGGTTCTTGTATTTGCTTCATCATATCAAAGCCTGTCCCGTCATCCATCTCAACATCCAATAATAAAACATCCGGATTAAAAGTGCTGATTGCATCCAAACCTGTCTTTACACCATTAGCCTCCGCGATTTCTGTAACCTCATCACAATAGTTTTCAAGCAGTAGCCTTATACCATTGCGCAGATGAACTTCATTATCTACTATTAGAACTTTCATTTTGGGGAGTCTGTTTAAAATTCACCTACAATCACAAATTTTTTACTTTCAAAAATATACAAATTAGCCAGATATATCCTCTTTTACATTTTGCCTTAGCAATAGTGGCAGCATGATCATTACAAAAACTCCCTTTTCACCGGTATTATTTTCTATAACAAAGGAAGCTTTTGTTTTTAATTTCAGGTTCAATAAATACATCCTGTCCTTAATGATTTGGCTTGCCCTTGAAATATGTTCACCTTGCTCTTTAATAGTTGAAGCCAACCCTTTTCCGTTATCGGTAATGATTATTTTCAATTCCTTTTGTACCGTTTGAAATCTAATGGATACGTGTCCGGCATAATCAATGCCCGAAAAACCATGCTCAATGCTATTTTCTACAAATGGTTGCTTGAAGACAGATTAACTGGTGCGCTACATTGTGCATCTGCAGTAAATGAGCTCATCATTAAAGATGCTATCATCAAAAGGGTAAATATCTTTTTCATTTTAATTGGTTTTTTGCCATTGCCCAACAACTTTTTTGAAACTTATTTGGAAACAGCTCGGTTAAGGAATTTTAAATCAAGATCAAACCTAGACTCACTATTTACATGAAATATGAAGGATAAACAAATGCAATCTTTCGTCTAATAAATGAAGAATAATGAACTGTAAGTGATCCTTCCTATAGATATTATTCGATGCATTTTAAACGGAGCATTGACAAACGCAAAAAGCTCCAATTAAATTGAAGCTTTTACTATAGATATTACTAATTCCCTTAATTACTATTTACCGCCATGACTGGAGTAGCCCCTAGTTTTTTGATGATCTGCATAACCTTTATGGCCGTACCAAGATGAGAAGTGCTGTC
>JANPHE010000079.1:0-4282 GCA_031424295.1 Segetibacter sp.
ACTGCCTTTGGATGTTTTGTAAATAATAAACGAATAGACCCTTTATCTTTTAGTTTGGATTTCTCATGCAGGAATGTTGATGTTTCTTCCAGATTTCTTCTTAGATAAAAAGCAACAAATGCAAGCAAAGCACCAATCACAAAAGGAATTCTCCAGCCCCATTCTTCTAACTGAGTTTTTGATAAAAATATCTGTTGGAGCAAGACCTGAATACCCAATGCAACAAGCTGCCCTCCTATCAAAGTAACGTATTGAAAACTAGAATAAAATCCTCGCTTTCCTGGCAGAGCTATTTCGCTAAGATAGGTGGCTGCAGTACCATATTCCCCGCCTACGCTTAAACCCTGTAAAAGGCGTGCTAATAATAACAGTATTGGGGCTACTACGCCTATAGATTTAAATGAAGGCGTACAAGCAATAAGCAATGATCCAAATGACATCAGCAATACAGACATTGTCATGGCAATCTTTCGTCCCTTTTTATCCGCTATAGTACCAAACAACCAGCCTCCAACAGGACGCATAATAAAACCGACTGCGAAGATGCCTGCTGTATTCAGCAATTGTGCTGTAGGGTTTTCTTCCGGAAAAAAAACAGGGGCAAAATACAAGGCAAACGCAGAGTAAGCATACCAATCGTACCACTCCACAAGGTTGCCAATCGATCCTCCTATCAATCCTTTTATATTGGAACTAGTTGATTTGTATAAACTCATTTACAACTTTTAAAAGAAAAAACCGCAAAGATGATTAAAGTAATAAACTCCTACATCATTATTAAGGATAAAGTATTTAATTTCCATCATTAAGTTATAAAGTTGCTCACTGTTATTTTTGATGACAATAGCACCATAATTTTATTGATTTGGTAGCCTTTGAAAATGTAAGACCTCATAAGGGTCGAATGTAGAACTGTATTTTGTCAATCATCATATTTTCGTTTTCTAACATTGTCATCATGCAAGCCATTTGAATTTTCATTTTTTCCTGTAATAAAAACAGCAGCTACAAAGAAAACAACAAAGAATACAGCCGTCATCAACAATTCATCCCAGTTTAACCAATAGCCAAAAAAAGCATAAACAGAAGCAATTGCAGGTTGAGAAGGATCATAAATCACTTCCACCCTTTCTCCTATTTTGTATTGACCAAAAGGAAACAAATTGGCTTTACATAAAAATGAATCCGTACCTACCCTATAAAGAATATTTACTGCCGGATTAATTTCCTTCTTATCATAATTCCTTTGTGTGACTGTTCCCTTCACGACTTGCCCATCAAAATAGTCAGGCTTCCGTGTAAACAATACATAGAAAAAGAAACAAACCAGATATAGTGCAATTGTAGCTTTGTACACCAAACAATATTGTAGTGCAAATAAACTAAACGATATGATACGCTGCTTACTATTTTAAGTGTATTGTTAGCGCCTAATAAGAATTAATGTTTTTGAAATGTAAATAACCCCGTGCTTCGAGGTTCTTGACCAACGGCTTTCGGGGTATGCAAGTTTGCAAGTCAAACACTTATGGCGTTATCAAATTACTCTTTTTTGTTAACACCGACAAAGGCGTAGGGATTTATGATTTTGGGGGTTTACAACACTATTTTGGATGATGGGTTTAGTAATGAAGAACCTAATATGAACCATTCATGACCATTAACGGTCAAATCAGTCGCAGGAGATAACACCACGCGACGGCGCTAATCATGATACATTTCCTAACAGCGACAAAGGCGAAAAATTGCCTTATAATTAATTTGCAGGTCTAGTAATTTTTCGATGATCAAAGCAACTTTATTTGAATTGCAAAGAGCTCTACAATCATTACAAAATGAAATTACATTTTTACATAGTTGGCAACGTTTTTGTCATGCCCTATTTCTGATGCACTTGGCTTAGCTAATGTTTTTAAAGTGTGAAAATATAAATTAAAACATACTTTTTGTATTTAAAAATGCAATACTTTTTCCATTGCTTGTTTGATTTCTTTTACTTTGAGCATGGCTACAACTAATAAAATAGCCAGTAAAGTAAAAAGGATAATTGATGAACCGATTGTACCAAAATTAAGACCCCCTTTTTCTATTGGCTTAGTAAGTAAATCGCCAAAGGTTGCACCAAAAGGCCGAGTAAGAACGAATGCTAACCAAAATAAAATGATACGGGATATTTTGGTGAAGTAGTAAGCTAATACTATCATTACTAATAAACTCCCGATGAGAATTGCCCCACCCGCAAATCCAAGTCCAGAATTGTCAGCAAGGAAATCGCCTAATGCTGTACCTAATGTGTTGGAGAAAAGAATAGCTGTCCAATAAAATATTTCTCCACGAAGTGATTTGATATCCGTAACCATTAAAGATTTTTCCACTCTTCGCCAAACAATAAGAGTCAGGATTAACAACGAAACTAAAATTAAAGACCCTGTTGCATAACCTAATCCCAATGTTCTGTCCATGTAGTCGGACATGGTTGTTCCTGCGGTACTTGTGGAAAGAATAACTGCCCAATAAATAATCGGATGATATTTTTTTATTGAAAGTTGAACTACTAAAGTTGCAAAGAAAAAACTCAAAAGAATTACAGAACTAATTGCATAACCAATATTTAAAGTCATTGAGAATAAATCACCTGCGGTTTCGCCTAAGGTGGTTGCACAAATTTTCATTATCCAAAAAGCAATTGTAATTTGAGGTAGCTTATTCATTATTTTTTTTAATACAGGTTAAGTGAAATAAATTTTCTAAAACTTGTAACTATATCCCAACCTGAAAACCTGTGTTTCGTAGTAATCTGTACTGTTTAATTTAAAGCCATTGCCATTGATTTCTTTTCTAATCCGCAGGGTATTAAAAATATCGCTTGCATTAAAAAAAAGTTCGCCTTTACTTTTTTGAATTTGTTTTTTGACACCCATATCTACCGAAAACCTTGTGCCTATTTTACCCTGTGGTATAATATCGGGTCCTAAATATATGCTGGTAATTTGTATATCTGTTTGCTTTGGTAAGTGAAAAATACCATTAAGTTTTATATTACCCGAAGTGAATTGTTCTTTATTTGCTGTGTAAGTTGAAACAACTGGATATTTATTTTGAACAGTAAAGGCATCAATGATATTACGATAGATATTCACATTGGTATTGAATGAAAATATTTTTGAAAATCCTTGTAGTAACACCATTTCCACACCTGTATTACTGCTATGCCCGGCATTTTGAAATACGGTATAAATTAAAGTGCTTGGTGGTACTTGGGTAGCTATTCTTGTAATAGTACCTTGTGTGCTGCGATGGTATAATGCTGAATAGAAATAGCCTTTTTTTAAGTTCGTTTTATAACCCAACTCATAAGAATTGGTAAACTGTGGACGAAGTGCAGGGTTACCTACTTTAATCATTTCGGCATCATCATATTTTGGAAAAATACGAATATCCACTTCGTTAGGTCTGTCAACTCTTCTGTTGTAAAACAAAGAGATTTTGTTTAAGTCGTTTATTTTATACGCTAACCTAACGTTAGGAAAAGGTTGGGAATAATTATAACCATCACTCTTATAAGTGTTATGGTTAGGGTTCACTTTATATTTCAAATCCACGTATTCCGCTCTCAAACCAATCTCAGATTCTATCTTTTTACTTTCATAAACATAGTTGCTATAAAATGTAGGAATTATTTCTGTGAAAGTTGCTTCACCACCTGCATTGATATCTAAGGGAGAATTTAAGCCAGGTTTGAATTGCATATTTGTTGGTATATCCCGATAGCGAAATTTTACGCCCCCTTCAATTCGTCCATACTTTAAAGGCTTTATATAGTCAATATTAAAATCGGCAACGAGTTCATCGGATAATAACTTAAAGGAATCTAAACCTTTATAAGTTGGCATAGCATTTATAAAATTATAATTTTCATCTTCTCTGTGGAATGTATAATTGAAACCAATATTTAATAAATGCCCTGCTTGTTTAAACTTATGCTGATAAGCAACTGATGCAACAGCCGTCGTTTTTAATTCCTCTTCTACAAATTGCCAAAGGCGATTTCTTTTTGAAAAATCTTCATTAAAGAAAGGCTGGTCGCCACGGTCAATAATTTTTTCAATACCGAATAAACCTGAAACTGTCAGCATATCCTGATTGTTAATACTCCAATCAATGCCTACTTTGCTAGTAACAAAATGTGTGTTCCTGTTTCTTTTTGTTTGCTGATTTATAATAGTACCATTGTCAAAAGTTCTGGTTACAAATTCATTTTTATTAAGTGTTTCAGTATATA
>JANPHE010000080.1:0-24044 GCA_031424295.1 Segetibacter sp.
AAGTCAATGGATCTGTAGTTGTTCCGATTATTGTACCCTTACAATTATCAGTTGTAGTTGGCGCAGTAGCAGTAACTGAACACTGACCTGTTAATGTAGGCAGTGTTGGAACAACCGGTGCAGTATTGTCTTTCACAACCACACTTTGAGTTGCAGTGGAAACGTTGCCATTTCCATCATTGAAACTCCAAGTGATGGTATAAGTTCCTTGTGTTGAATAAGTCAATGGATCTGTAGTTGTTCCGATTATTGTACCCTTACAATTATCAGTCGCGGTAGGCGCAATAGCAATAACTGAACATTGACCAGTAAGCGTTGGTAGTGTCGGAATAACAGGAGCTGTAATATCTTCAACCTTAACAGCAATAGCATTTGATGTTGACGTACATCCATTAGAATTGGTAACCACAACAGCATAACTTCCTGTTTCATTTATACTATAGGTAGAACTCGATGCACCCAAAATATTTATGCCATTTTTCCGCCAAACAAATGAACTAATAGTTCCGCTTCCCGCATTCGCATTGCTATTTAGCAAAACTGACGAAAAAGGACATATCGAAGCAGATCCATTTGTAGAAACTGATGTTGTTGGTAATGCCAATGCATTCACCACAACAGATGCCTCAGCTGTATTAGAACAACTACCAGTTACCCTTGCATAATAAGTACCCGGTCCGGCATTGGGTAATGAGAGGCCTGTACCCCTGCTGATTCCGGTCCCCCCAGGCCCTGTCCACCAATTAACGATTGGGTTTGCACCAGACACACCGTTGGCCGAAAGCGTTGTTACCTTGTCAAAACAAATAGGATTTGATAGAACCGAAATGGAAGAAATAGAAACACAATTGATTTGTATAGTCAGATTGAATGTATCACTTCCAAAATTGTTTCTTGCAACAATTCTGTAAACTGTGGGTACTGTTGAAACTAAAGGAGTTCCTGAAATAATACCATTCGATTCTCTAATTACAAGTCCACTAGGCAAAGAAGTTAAAGTTGAATACTTTTCACCAATACCACCATTATTTGTAGGGGATAAATTTGTAATTGCCATTCCAACTTGAAAAACATTAGGATTAGGATAAACTATATCTGGCACATTGCGATTAGCAGTCTTTGCGTTGCTAATAGGGTTTGCTATTGGCCCATCCATTTGCATCTCATCTTTCTGAAAACTACTTATAGAAATTGTTTCAATTCTCTGCGCATTAACCAAAGCTAATTGGCAGAAAATTAGTGAAAATGTCAAATAAATTTTTTTCATAACATTAATTCGAAAGAAAGTTTAGGCAAAAATCCCTTTCTCTAAAACGCCAGCTGAAAAGTAGTATTGTATGAAAACTTGATTGCCAATTTTAGAAAGTGTCTCAATTAGGGAAAGGCAAAAAAATTGTACAGAAACTGATAATTGACTACTTCCCAAGTCGGGAATTCAGGAAAAAAAATTCCCAAAAAAAATTTTTAGATTAGTAATAATTAAAAATAGAGATAATCGATTTAAAGTATCATAGCTGAAAAAGCAGATAATTTCCAAAATGGAGAAATAAAAAAAGCAGCTTATTTAATGTATCTACCCGCACCTTTAAAACGACTTTTCCAGTAGTTGTCGTTTAAATCGTTCACCATCACACCACCGCTTGATGAAGCATGGACAAACTTATTATTGAGTAAGTAAATTCCTACATGAGATATCTCACGTCCACCTGTGTAAAAAAATACCAAGTCTCCCTCCCTCATTTCTTCAAGATCAATATGATTGGACAAATTATATTGTTCCTGTGCAGTTCTTGGCAAACTTATATTGTAAACATTTTGCATAAGCATATTACTAAAGCCCGAACAATCAATACAATTCCTTGTACTTCCTCCGATGCAATAATTTGTACCCCACCACTCATCAATTATTTTTAATAACCTAATATTTGTCAATGACTCGACTGTTGCATCCAAAGCAATTGCATACTTTAACTGAAGCCAATCTGCTCTTTCAATATCAGCATCTATTCTTCCTTTTCGCATCCTATTATTATATGCAACTCTTTCTTTTATCCTTTTATCAAGGGAAGGAATGGAAGTTACTGGTTCTTCTTTGGTAGTAACAACTCTGCCAGGTGTTACAGCAATGTTATCAAGAAAACGAATATCTTTCGACTTCGCGGTTTTTGTTGAATTCTTGGTAGTCGAATTATCCCTTGCAGTTAAATTTTTCCATTGAGTACAGCTACTCATGAATACTATAACCAAAAGCAAATAAATGAATTGTATTTTTCTCATATTCTATAAGTTGGCAAATTAACTAACTAATACCCGAAAACAAAAGTTAAGCAACAACTTTCACACATTAGTATCATTTACATGTGGATATAATAAAGGAAAAATCGCTTTCGATTTGCCGATATTTGTACGCTGTACTGCTAAATCTTAAATAGCACTTACACCACAAAAGCAAGCGAAGTAATTATGTCCCAATTTTCTCACTTACATGTTCATACCCAGTTCAGTTTATTAGATGGAGCAGCCTCCATAAAAAGCCTCTATAAAAAAGCCATTGCAGACAATATGCCAGCACTTGCCATCACCGATCATGGCAATATGTTTGGCGCTTTTGAATTTGTTGCGGAAGCATATAAACACAAAGATGAAAATGGCAAACTAAAAGTAAAACCGGTAGTTGGCTGCGAATTTTACGTAGTAGCCGATCGGACCAAAAAAATATTTACAAAAGAACAAAAAGATAACAGGTTTCATCAGGTACTGCTTGCAAAAGACAAAGTAGGTTATGCAAACCTCTTAAAACTGACCTCTTTGGGATATCAGGAAGGCATGTATAACAAATACCCGAGAATTGATAAAGAATTGATTGAAAAATACCATGAAGGATTAATCGCAACTACCTGTTGTTTGGGTGCATATGTTCCGCAACTGATACTTCGTGATGGTGAAGATGCAGCTGAAAAAGAATTTAAGTGGTGGCTCGATATGTTTGGTGAGGACTACTATATAGAGATTCAGCGGCACGGAATGAAAGAGCAAGACCAGGTGAATGAGGTACTGCTTCGATTTGCAACAAAATTCAATGTGCAGGTAATTGCAAGCAACGATAGTCATTATACAGATCAGGATGACTACAATGCTCATGATATTTTGCTTTGCATAAACACCGGAGAAAAGCAAAGCACCCCGGGATTTGATGATTTTGTAAACGATGATGCACAGATAAAAAATCGCCGTTTTAAATTTCCAAATGACCAGTTTTATTTTAAGAAAACCGCTGAGATGAAGGAACTGTTTAAGGACCTTCCGGCGGCCATTGATAATACCAATGCGATTGTTGACAAAATTGAATTACTGGATTTAAAGAAGGATATCCTATTGCCTAATTTTCCTATTCCCGTTGAATTTCAAAAACATGTAGACGACAAAACCAACCAATGGGAATACCTTCATTATCTAACCTATGAAGGTGCTAGAAAAAGATACAGCGAGATTACAGAAGAAATACGTGAACGCCTCGATTTTGAATTGAGCACTATTCAAATGATGGGTTTTGCAGGTTACTTTCTAATTGTAAGCGACTTTATCAAAGCGGGTAGAGATTTAGGCGTATTTGTAGGACCCGGCAGGGGTTCTGCTGCAGGTTCGGTAGTTGCTTATTGTGTCGGCATCACCAATATTGACCCCATAAAATACAACTTACTATTTGAACGGTTTTTGAATCCAGATCGTAAGAGTATGCCGGATATTGATACTGACTTTGATGATGATGGCAGGCAGAAAGTAATTGACTATGTAGTACAGAAGTATGGAAAAAATCAGGTTGCACAGATTGTGACTTTCGGAACGATGGCTGCCAAGATGAGCATTAAAGACGTAGCTAGAGTACTTGACCTTCCTTTAGCAGAAAGTAATATGTTAGCCAAGTTGGTACCGGATAAACCGGGAACAAACTTAAACCGGGTTTTGTTTGCCCCGATGACCAAAAAAGAAGGCGAAAAAAGTCTTGAAGAAAAAGAAGATTTAGGAGGTGAGGACCTTGAAAATGTAAAGAAGCTACGAGAAATATATAAAGGTGATAATCTACAGGCACAAGTACTAAAAGAAGCCGCCCGGCTCGAAGGTTCTGTTCGCAATACTGGTTTGCATGCGGCCGGAATTATTATTGCCCCTGATGATCTGAAAAATATTATCCCTGTAGCTACGTCAAAAGATTCTGATCTTCTGGTAACTCAGATTGCGGGAAACGTGATTGAAGATGCAGGTGTTATTAAAATGGACTTTCTGGGGCTGAAGACATTGTCTATTCTGAAAACTGCACTTAACCTAATAAAAGAAAACCATGGCGTAGATATTTCAATAGATGAATTGCCATTGGATGATGAGCTTACTTACAAACTATACCAAAGCGGCGAAACCAACGGTACATTCCAATTTGAAAGCCCCGGTATGCAAAAGCATTTACGCGATTTGAAACCAGACAAATTTGCCGACCTCATTGCTATGAATGCATTGTACCGCCCAGGCCCCATGGCTTACATACCTGACTATATAGAACGCAAACACGGCAGACAGGAAATCACATACGATGTTGCAGACATGTCAGAGTACCTCGAAGAAACTTATGGAATAACAGTATATCAGGAACAGGTGATGCTACTTAGCCAAAAACTGGCCGGATTTAGCAAAGGAGATGCAGATGTACTGAGAAAAGCAATGGGTAAAAAACAGATTGATGTACTCAATAAAATGAAAACGAAGTTCAAGGATGGAGGAACTTCAAGGAATCATCCTGCAGATAAACTAGATAAAATATGGGAAGATTGGGAAAAGTTTGCACAATATGCATTCAACAAATCCCACTCTACTTGCTATGCTTTGGTTGCTTATCAAACGGCCTATTTAAAAGCACACTACCCTAGTGAATATATGGCCGGTGTAATGAACCATGCTGGTAATATTGAGAAGATTACTTTCTTTATGGAAGAGTGCAAACGAATGGGATTGAAAGTTTTAGGCCCAGACATTAACGAATCTCAAAAAGGCTTTGCTGTTAATAAAAAAGGTGAAATCCGTTTTGGAATGATGGGTCTAAAAGGAGTTGGTGAAAATGCAATTGAATACATTTTAGAAGAACGAAAAAAGAAAGGTCCATTTACGAGCATTTTCGACATGATTAAGCGGGTAAATACCCGGGCTGCCAATAAAAAATCATTAGAGTCTTTGGCCTACAGCGGAGCTTTTGATTGTTTTAAAGAATACACCAGAGCCCAATATTTCGGTTGTGCTAAAGATAGTAATCAAACAGGATTGGATATCATTGTTCAGTTTGGGCAACGATACCAGGCACAAGCACAAAGTGCAAGCAATAGCCTATTTGGGGATATGATATCCATGGACATTCCAACGCCACAACTACCCAAAGTAGACCCATGGACATTAACAGAAACATTGGAACATGAAAAAGACGTAACAGGCATGTTTATGAGTGGCCATCCATTGGATCATTTTAAGTTTGAACTTACTCATTTTGGGTTTACCAACATTTCAGATTTCAATGAAGTAAAAGAAGCCCCACAATTGTCACCCAGAAAAAACAAACCTTTTAAATTGGCCGGCCTTGTAGTAGATGCTCAACACAGGGTAACCAAAACCGGTAGAAGCTTTGGAATGATGAGCATAGAAGACTTTAGTGGAAAAACAGAGTTGATGCTTTGGAGCGATGATTATGTGAAGTTTCAAAACTATCTCGAGAAAGGAAAGAATGTTCTAATACAAGGTGAATTCAAATCAAGATACAACAGCGAGCAGTATGAATTTAAAGTAACCGCCATTAACTTATTAGAAACTGTAAAATCAACCTACACCAAACAGCTAACATTAGAGGTAAACTCAGATGCAATCAACGAAGACTTTATTAGCTTCTTTGCAAAAAATATAAAGGACAATCCAGGAAAATCCACTTTGAAATTTAACATAATTGAACCCAAAGAGAAAATAAAAACGACATTATACACTATGGAGAAAGGATTTTCAATGAATGATGATATGGTTTATTGGCTACAAGAAAACAAAGATGTAGGGGTCTCGTTACTTACAGTTTAATAATCATTTTAAATATTGAAACAAACAATCATAGCAACTATTAATATCAGCAATTTTGTTTTCATTTTCTTTAACAAAACGAATTAATACTGCTTAGATGTCATTAAAAAGCCTGAATTTTCTGCCAGAAATGTGAGGACAAAATGTGAAAAAGCCAAAAGAGCAGAAGAAATCAAATGGCTGTAAATTTGCAACCTTAATTGTGCAGATAAACTGCAAATCAATATTTTTATCATAATAAATACAATTTTATGGCTTTAGAATTTACAGACGCAAACTTTCAAACTACGGTTTTAGACAGCGATAAATTATCTCTGATAGACTTTTGGGCAGAATGGTGTGGACCATGCAGAGCAATTGGACCAGTTGTAGAAGAACTTGCCAAGGAATACATTGGAAAAGTAAATGTAGGCAAAGTAAACGTAGACCAAAATCCTCAATTGAGTATTAACTACGGTATCACTTCTATACCTGCTATTCTTTTTATAAAAGACGGTAAAGTAGTGGACAAGCAAATCGGAGCAGTTCCAAAATCCGTTTTAGACAAAAAAATACTGGCTCATTTATAATAAAATTTTCTTTTTTGGATATAAGCAGGCAGTAATGCCTGCTTTTTTATTTATAATTGCTTTAATTTGACAAATTTTTGTCCGCAGTGTATTTAAAGCATTATTTCATCCAATTAGCAAAAGACATTTTAATCCGGTTTCCTAAAAAGGTTGTCCGTTTTTTTGAATTTTTTGCTGAATATAATAAGTTTAAACGGCTGAATGATGGAAGGGCTTCGGTTCAACTAAAAGATATTTATCCTTGTTTGAAAGACAAACTAAAAACCACCCCTTTTGATAGGCATTATATTTATCACCCTGCATGGGCAGCAAGGGTTCTAGCTAAAACAAAGCCTGAAATGCATATTGACATTTCATCTACCATTACTTTTAGTACAATAGTATCAGCATTTCTTCCTGTAAAATTTTATGATTACCGTCCAGCTGATATGCAACTTTCAGGTTTGGAATCGGGATTTGCTGACCTTAATAAACTTCCTTTTGACAACAATTCTATCTCTTCTATTTCTTGCATGCACACCATCGAGCATGTTGGGTTAGGAAGATATGGAGATAAACTTGACCCTTTGGGTGATCTAAAATCAATTGAAGAGTTAAAGCGGGTAGTAAAACCGGGAGGTGACGTACTGTTTGTAACACCTGTCGGTAAGCCAAAAATTGAATTTAACGGTCAACGTGTTTATAGCCACGAACAAATTGTTTCCTATTTCCACCCACTCCGGCTAAATGAGTTTTCATTAATTCCAGATAGTGGTCCAATGATCGAAAATGCAAACCCAAACCTAATTAAAAGTGAAAGCTATGCTTGTGGCTGCTATTGGTTTAAAAAATAATTTTTTTCAAACATGTAACTTCCTTAGTTTTGTTTTGTATATGTAAAAGTTCCTAATAATGATAAGATCGCTAATTTTTATTCTGCTTATTTTTATAACAACTAATAATAATTTAGTCTTAGCCCAACAAGCAATTCATACTGCAGGTGGAGATGCAGTTGGATCGACCGGGACTGTTAGTTATTCAATTGGGCAAATTGATTATTCAAATTACAGCAGTACTTCCGGGGCCATAAGCCAAGGAGTGCAACAACCTTTCAGTGCCTCTGCTTTTCCAGTCACCTTTTTTAATTTTAACGTTTCTAAACAAAAAGAAACTTCATTGGTTGAATGGTCTACTATATCAGAAAGTAATGCAAGTCATTTTATTATTGAATCTTCCAATAACGAATACGAATTTAAACCAATAGGCAAAAAATATGCTGTAGGAAATAGCAATAGCCTTTTGAAATATTATTTTACAGATGCATTTCCATTTAAAGGCTCCAATTTTTATAGAATAAAGCAAATTGACAATGACGGAAGATTCTCTTACTCTAAAGTATTGTCACTTCAGTTTGGCAACGCTGATTATGCCGTAATTTACCCAAACCCTACCTCAAATATTTTAGTGATTTCCATAAAAGAAAATGATGTTATCGGTGCTCAATACGAATTATTTGACCAACAAGGGAGAATGTTAATGCATAGTAATATTATCAGAACTTCAACCATTGTAAACTTATCATCCTTATCATCAGCAACTTATCTTCTTAAAATCAGGTCCACTAATAAGCAAAATCAAATTTTTACAATAATAAAAAAATAAAAATGAGACAATTCATTGTTCTTTTAGTCTTCTGTATGTCCGTGAGCTCTATAAAAGTAATGGCACAAGCTCCTTTAAAAATGAGCTATCAAAGCGTGGTAAGAAACAGTACAGGTAACCTTGTAGCGAACAGCAACGTAAACGTTAGGACTAGCATACTTCAGGGAAATATCTCAGGCAGTATTGTTTATATGGAAACACATGCTGTAACTACCAATGTAAACGGCTTGGCTACTTTCGAAATTGGCAATGGAACCATTACTTTGGGAAGTATGAGTACAATAGATTGGGCTAACGGACCTTTTTTTCTAAAAACAGAAACAGATCCTGCAGGTGGGAATAACTATTCAATTACAGGCACAAGTCAATTGTTAAGTGTTCCTTATGCATTGTATGCAGAAAAATCTGGTAATAATCAGTGGCAAAATCATAGTAATGGAATTTACTACTCAGATAGTAGAGTTGCTATTGGTACAACTCCTAATCCGATAGTACCATTAACAATATTTGACAATACTCCAAATGGTAATGGCAATGCTGTTTTGCATTTAAAATCAAATGATACCTGGCATACCGGCATGACAATGTTTAATGGTACGGAACCAAACTGGAAATACTATTCTTTTGTACTTACAGGCCCAGCCAATTCAGGTGCCGTACCAGGCACATTTGGATTATTCAATCATAATTCTACTGGATATACTTTCAATATTAATCCTACCACGAATTATATGGCTATCGGTTCTAACACCGGGTATTATACAAAAGACCCTAAATCACGTCTCCATGTATTTAATGGCGATGTCAACATAGACCAAATAGGTAGTGGAATAATAATGAAATCTCCAAACGGAAATTGTTGGCGGGTTACAATAGATGATAATGGCAACTTTATAAAATCTGCGATAAGCTGTCCTTAAAAAATACAAGACCTAAATATGTAAAGGCTTTAAAGTTTATCTTTGAAGCCTTATTTTATTAAAAAAACGTGATGGGTATTTTCGAAAAAGTTATTAAGCTGACCCCTTTTTATAGTTATTATAAAAATTATAAGCAAAAAGAAGCGGAAAAATTCCAACAACGATTTGAGGAGCAGCATTTACCTGATAGAATTAAATTTTATTCAGATTTCATTCACCAAAACGATTTGGTATTTGATGTAGGGGCAAATGTAGGCAACCGTGTAGAAGCCTTTTTAAAATGCTATGCCAAAGTAGTAGCAATAGAACCGCAACCAGAGTGTGTTAAAATACTAAAAGCCAAGTTCAATGATAAAATTATCATTGAAAATGTTGGGCTCAATGAGACAGAGGGTGAATTAGAAATGCAAATTTCAACCGATTCTACTGTTTCTTCATTCAACAAAGATTACATCAATAAAACGAAGGAGAGGTTTAAATATAGTCGTTGGGAAAATACCATTAAAGTACCTGTAACTACTCTAGATAAATTAATTGCCAAACATGGTACTCCTAAATTTTGTAAAATAGATGTAGAAGGTTTTGAATTAATGGTGCTTAAAGGTTTGCATACAAATATTCCTTACTTATCCTTAGAATATTGTGTCCCTGAAATGCAAGACCAAAATATAGAATGTTTGAATTATTTACATACTATTTCACCCAACGCAAAATTCAATTATAGCATCGGAGAATCAATGTCATGGGCTTTAAATGAATGGCAATCTTTTAGTCAATTTATTGCTCATGTCCAATCAGATGAATTTATGCACACCTCTTTTGGAGACATTTATATTAAAACGCAATGATTGACTTGAGCAAAAAAAATGAAAAATTTGCTCCATAATCATTTCTATATGAAAAAACCAAGCTTTCATCTTCTAATAATAAAAAGAGGAAAAAATAGATAACCAAAATTATTAAGCATTAATGATCAGATAATTTTCGTAATACTTTTAATATGCAGTTATTTATGAACTACTTTATCATGACCAAAAAATAGAACAAAACTGATTCTTATCATTCGATTTAGCCGAAATATACCTGAATAATCAAAAAAACATTATGTTTAAAGTTGGAACAACTAACGAATCTTATAGAGTACAATGGATAGAAAAAACTTTATTAAAAATACCTGCGGGATCTACTATATTGGATGCCGGTGCAGGAGAAAGCCAATTTAAAAAGTTCTGTTCTCACCTAAATTATGTTGCGCAGGATTTTGGCCAATATGAAGGTACTGGTGAAGTTGGCTTGCAAACGGGCACATGGGACAACTCTAAGCTAGATATTGTGAGTGATATTACCGCTATACCGCGTCCTGATGCTAGTTTTGATGCAATTATGTGTACAGAAGTGCTTGAACATGTGCCTGACCCTGTAGCCGCTTTGACAGAAATGAATAGGTTATTAAAACCCGGCGGCCATATTTTGCTAACCGCACCATTTGCAAGCCTAACCCATTTTGCACCCTACCACTTTGCATCTGGCCTAAGTCGTTTTTTTTATGAACACCATTTGTCAAAAATGGGATACGATATACAGGATTTAGATCTCAATGGTAACTACTTCGAATTTCTTGCTCAAGAAATAAGGCGTATTAAAAGAATGGCTAAAGAATATTCAGGAATATCTATTAGTATAATTGACAAAATCATTAACCACTTGCTACTTTACAGGCTTCAAAAATTATCTGCAAAAGGCAATAAATCAAATGAAATACTGTGCTATGGGGTACATGTTTTTGCAAAAAAGAAGTGATTATACTTTAATAATAATTGTAAACATCTTTTTGTAAGGTGAAATTGTAGGCCTTATCCACTTGTATTTGGAGCTGCTTTAAAACAACCTAGCCTATCCATATTAGTAATCTTCAATTTCTTTTAACCAAAAAATTATCTTATCAGCAAAACTGTCCCCTTATTACTCAAAGCACCTCCACATTTTGTTTTTCCAGAAACAAGAAAAACAAAAGCACCTGAATTTTGGGGGACATTTTTATAGGTACCGTCCCAACATTCTGATGAATTAGTGGTATAAAAAACCCTTTCCCCCCATCTGTTATATACTGACAATTGAAGCTGTTCTACATCACCCCAGGAAACTACTCCAAAACAATCATTCTTACCATCTCCATTTGGAGTAAATGCATTTGGCACCTGATAACTATTCTGATTTACATTGTAATTTACAAACACCTTGATACTATCTACATTAGAACAGCCATTTCTATCGGTTACAGTCACATAATATGTAGTAGAAGCACCAGGAGAAACGACAGGGTTTCCAATTGTACCGTTTGACAAACCTGATAGTGGCGACCATTGATAGCTTAATCCACCGTTGGCACTTAATTGAACTTTTCTATTAAAACAATCTATATCATTTGATTTTTTGATTGCTACCAAAGGCAATTCATTTACTTCCACGGTTGTCATTAATGTATCTATCAATTTACAAACAGTATCTATAATTTGAACTTTATAGATTCCGGTTTTAGTCGGCATAACAGTTGTAGTTGAATTAAAGGGAGAAACAATATTCTCTCCGAAAAACCAATTGTATTGATCACCTCCAAAAGCAGATAACGCAACTGAAAGTTTAGAACAAATTTGAGGAAAGGCAGGATCAAGTGTGAAAGGTCTTCCTGTGCCTATTTTTATCTTTACTGAATCTTCCATGCTACATCCATTCACACCATAAACAATAACCCGATATGTGATACTTGTATCCAATACCGCAATTGGATTACTAATAGTTGTATCAGACAATCCGGAAGATGGCGACCAAACGTACTTAACTCCGCCTGAAGCAAACAATTGGAAATTACTTTTATTACATGTCGTGGTATCGTCTGATGCTGCGATAACAGGAGGAAATAATACTCCTACATTTACTGTATCTTTTGATTCGCATCCAATGGCATTTTGTGCAGTTACTATATATCTGGTAACGATAGAAGGATTCGCAGTGGGGCTAATTATTGTAGAGTCGTTTAATCCTGTTCCGGGAGACCATTGAACAGATCCGCTATTTGTTGAAGTACTTAAAATAATATTGCTATTTGTACAAACAGTAGTATCCCCAATAGTTTTTACAAATGGAGAGGGAGATATGGTGACAACTATTGAGTCTTGATTCGAACATCCATTTGATCCGATGACGTTGACATAATATTTCGTTGTGGTATCTGGATAAACAATCGGACTGGACGAAGAAGTTGAAGTAATATTATAAGGAGGGAACCAAGAATAATTGCCCGTTCCATAAGACTGAATCTGCACCCTTTGTCCTTTGCATAATGTAGTATCATTGCTTAAATCAATAGCAGGTAATGGCAACACACTCAATATTACACTATCGGCTGCAGTACATCCATTATTGGTAGCTGTGATTATATATAAAGTAGAGTCTTTGGTAATCGCTTGTGGACTTGCACTATTTGGATTTAAAAGTCCTGTTGCAGGGCTCCAACTAAATGAAGTTGCTCCAGAAATTGATGTGGTAAGTATTAATGGTGAACCTTTACACAATACAGTATCAGGAATAGATTTTACAATAGGCTTTGACACCACTTTTATTACAACAGAATCACTGTTGAAACAACCATTTGCACCTTTTACTTTTACATAATAAATGATATCAGCTATTGCATTAACAGAAGGATTAAAAACTGTATAAGCACTTAGTCCGGAAGTTGGTGTCCATGTATAATCCGTACCACCGGAAGCAAATAGCTGCAGAGGAGAACCCGTGCATAATGTTGTATCATCTATAAGACCAATTACGGGAGGAGAAAGCACTGTAACTTTAACGGTATCGCGTCCTATACATCCAGGTTGCAAGTAACCGCTAACAATAAAACTTGTAGTTGTATCAGGTACGGCTATAGGGTTGCTGACCGTTGTGTCTGACAAACCTACACTAGAAGACCAAAAATAGGTATTACCCCCATTGGTAGTTAATTGCACAGAATCACCTTTGCAAATAGAGGTGTCTTTTATTGAAATAATATTTGGAGGAGGCGAAACATTTACTTTCAGGGTATCGTATCGAACATTTACTTCTGAAAATGAAATGTCATCCAATGCGAAATCATTACCTCCTGCAACTGTATTTTTATTAACGATTGAAATATTTGCTGCAGTTGCGGTTCCGCTATTCCATGTAACGAAGAATTGTTTCCAATTGCATGGAGTAGTGCCTGCGACTATACTATTTCCTAATATTTTACCATTAATAGAAAAACTAAGATTGGCGGGATTTATAGGATGCAATGATTGAAGCCATAATGAAAAGGCATAGTTCTTATTTGGGGTAATCGATATTGTTTGAGACCAAACAATTGCATTATTTGGTTGTTTACCATTGACCATCAACATTTTACCTATTCCACTAGTATGATCAGTACAATTACTAAGTCCTCCATTCCATGCGTTTGGATTACTATCTACCCAATATTCACCCTCTAGGGTATTGGGAAAAGCAGCAATATAAATTGAAGTAAACCCGAAATTTCCTGCTGAAAAATTTCCATTATTTACCAAATTGGTTCCTAGTACCTGAGATGTGAAATAATAAATGGTATTGGCAACGGGGGTAACTATAGTGTTGGCAATATTTGATTGACCGATTGTTGGGTCAGGTTTCCAACAAAAACCTACTCCACTATCAGTAGCAAGTCGAATAGAAGTTCCCGCACATATGGTGGTATCTTTAGACAAAATAATATCTGATTGGCTTAGAAAAACAGGGATTAATTTAATAGCAGAATCTTTACAACTACCGGTACTTCCAACGACAAGTTTAACTGTATAGTTTCCATAATTTACATAAGTCACTACCGGACTTGATGTGGCAGTTGCAGTTACTCCATTTCCAAAATCCCAAGAAAAGTTGGAAGCACTACTATTGGTTGCAAAAAATTGAATAGTTTTAGGGGAACATGCACTTTGGGTGTAAAAAAAATCAGTTGTTCCACCTGCGGTAATTGTTACTGTTGCTGTAATGCCATTGACATTGTTGGTAGATGGGCAAACAGTAGCGTCTCTAATTGATATCAGGTTATAGGTTGTAGAAACGGTTGGGTTTGGTGAAATATTAAATGGCACTCCCGACTGTACATTTGTTTGAGTAAGAACAGTAGATCCGTTGCTAAATTCAATGATAAAAGGACCTGTACCTGATGTAGCAGTAAAGGTTAATTGTGCTTGTTGACCTGGGCAAATTGAATTACCTGAAAAAGTACCCATAGGTTTAGGATTATCGGGCCAATTGTATTTTGCTACAAAAATATCGCTGTTCCCATTTGAACTAAGATTATTTACAGTTGGACCTGGATTGAAGTCGGTGTTGGTGGACGAAAGAATACCTGTTAAATAAAGATTGTTATTGTTGTCAGCTACTATTCTATAAGCATCATCATTACCAGCGCCACCAATATTAAATGCGCAAACATAATTTCCATTTACATCAAACTTTGTTATGTAAAAATCATTCGCACCATTACTTACCAAATTATCAGAAACTGGCCCTGGATTAAAATCCATTATTCCTTGAAAACTACCCGTAATATAAATGTGGTTATCTGCGTAAGCTAAACTCCAAGCAATATCAATTCCATTTGCGCCAAATCTTTTTGCCCATTGATATTGTCCGCTTGAATTATACTTTGCAATGAAAACGTCGCGGTTATTACTACTTAAATTTTCTACAGAGGAAGAAGGATCAAAGTCAATATTACTACCATCAAAATCGCCAGCTACATAAACATTTCCTAAATTGTCAACTTCCAAATCTCTCCCTACATCTATGGCATTGCCTCCAATAGCAAAAGCCCATTGGTATTGGCCATTATTATTGTATTTGGCAACAAAAACATCAAACCCACCAACTGAAGAAATATTTGCAGTACCTGAAGTAGATGGATCAAAATCTTTATTAACTCCTTGAAAATAGCCAGTGAGGCAAACACTTCCTGTTCCATCTATTTTTATTCCAAAGGAAGAGTTATCAACATTGCCGGCTCCTAAATTAAATGCCCAAGAAAATTGTCCTAAGGTGGAATATTTTGCTACAAATAGCGTTCCAGTATTTGCGTCTAAATTATAACTTGAAGTTGATGGATCGAAGTCAATACTTTCTCTGAAATATCCAGATACAAATACATTTCCAACATTATCATTTGCTATTACCATCCCATTGTCGCCTAAGAGGCTACCACCAACATTGAAAGCCCATAAATACTGCCCACTACTTGAATATTTTGCCAAGAACATATCTCCACCATAGCCAGGATCTCCACCAGCTTGCCCGTTGCTGTTCAAAATAGCGGTTCCAGAAGAAGGGTCAAAATCAACGCCATTTCCCCTAAAGTATCCGGTTATATAAACATTGTCTTGTAAATCAACGCTTACAGCATTTACTTCGTCTAGATCTACACCCCCTATTTTAAATGACCAGAGATATTGGCCTGCGCTAGTAAATTTTGCTACAAAACCATCTTTTAATCCATTGCTTGATAAATAAGCATTACCTGAACTTGATGGGTCAAAATCAACATTGCTACCAGTAAAATAACCTACTACATATACAAAGCCATTGCTTTTTACACAAATACTATGACCGAGGTCATTTCCACTGCTTCCAATTTTAAAAGATAATTGGTAATTCTGTCCTTTAATTTTTGTAGTCAGGGTGAATATCAAAACAATTGAAAGAATTGCACATTTATAAAGCCGCATTTTCAAAAATTGTATTTATAATAAAAGTAACAATTTAGCTCATACAAAATAACAACTATTATTATATTTAATCCACTTTTTTATATCCCCAA
This sequence comes from Segetibacter sp., assembly GCA_031424295.1. Taxonomy (GTDB): domain Bacteria; phylum Bacteroidota; class Bacteroidia; order Chitinophagales; family Chitinophagaceae; genus Segetibacter. Next base: position 16,107 of record JANPHE010000080.1, read on the forward strand.
ATTGTAGTAACCCAAACAAAAATCAATCATTGCAACTGTTTACTATAACCACTTATATTCGCAAATAAATTTTTTTATGACTTCCAACCTACACGATATAGATACCGCAATTGAATTTTATGATGATCGATACGAAGATGGATATATGGAAGAATGGGATGAAGATAAAAAAAGAAAAGTGGAAGAAATAATCCTTTCTCTTAATTTACCCATAAAAGGAAAAGCACTTGATTTTGGGTGTGGTAATGGGGTTTTCACAGTAATCATTAAAAAGTGTTTACCAGAATGGGAAGTGTTTGGTGTAGAAATTAGTCCTGTTGCTGTATTGAATGCAACAAAAAAAAACCCTAAATGCAAATTTTTCACTAGCGAGAAAAGCTATCAATACAAAAACACTTTCGATTTTATTTTTAGCCACCATGTATTAGAACATGTTCAGGAAATTCCTGAAACAATATCTCAAATAAATGATTATCTCAAGCCCAAGAGTTGTCAATTGCATATTTTACCTTGCGGAAATGAGGATAGCTTTGAGTATAAAATTTGTTTACTTAAAAAAAATGGGATAGAAACATCAAACGGGAACCGATTTTTCTTTGAAGAACCTGGACATTTAAGAAGATTGAAATCAGTTGAATTAGAATACCAAATGAAAGAAAAAGGATTCCATTTGCTGAAAGAATTTTATGCCAATCAATATTTTGGTGCAATTAACTGGATAACAAAGTCTTCTCCTCGTTTTGTAAAAAAACTAACTGACACTACAGACTCAGTAAATGAAAAAAGTGCAAATGAATTAAAAAAAATAAGAAAACAATTACTTGGTCTTACTTACTTGCAATTTGCCTATTCTAAATATTGGCTAATTAAATCAAAATGGCAAAAAAGCATAACTGATTACTTTAAAATGCTGTTGCTTTTCTTACCTGCTATTTTAAGTAAACCAACATTTGACAAGTATAACAAGCTAGCAGTAGAGGAATGGAATGGTAATAAAACAAAGGTTAACGGTAGCGAAATGTACTTGTTTTTCGAAAGAATTTAATTTATGATAATTGCTCAAATAACAGGAGGATTAGGGAATCAAATGTTTCAATATGCGGCTGCAAAAGCTTTGTCTTTGCATCTTCATGCAGAATTAAAACTTGACATTCAAAGTTTCAAACGAGAAATTTTACCTGAACTAGACGTAGAACGAAACTTCGAGTTGACTGCTTTCAAAGAATTTGATTTTCAGGAAGCATCTAAAGATGAGATACGGGAATTACAAAAAGAAAGTCTTTTAGGAAAAAAACTAGAAAAAATAATTCCACCTTATAAGAGACGTGTTTATAGTGAAAAGGATTTTTCATTTGACCCCAATTTTTTTAAAGCTAAATATCCAGTTTACATAAGAGGTCATAGGCAAAGTGAACAATATTTTTACCCATACAGAGAACAAATAAAACAGATTTTTGTACTTCCAGAAATCATATTTAATAATGTATTTGCTATGGGGGAAAAGATGAAATTTGAGAATTCATTAGCCGTGCATGTTAGAAGAGGCGATTTTCTTAGACTGCCAATCATTTTAGATTGGCATGGTGTTCTTGAAAAAAATTATTATGCTAAAGGAATAGAAATCATTAGAGATAAAGTAGATAATTTAAAGATTTATTACTTTTCAGATGATATAGATTGGATAAAAAAAGAATTATTACCTGAATTCCCAGGAGAAATTATCTCAGAAAGTATTTCAAAAAATCACTACCAAGATTTTTACTTGATGAGCCAATGTAAACACAACATTATAGCTAACAGTAGTTTTAGTTGGTGGGCAGCATGGCTAAATAATCATAAAGACAAAAAAGTAATTGCACCTAAAAAATGGTTTAACAATGCACCATTAAATTACAAAGATGTCATACCCGAAAACTGGATAAAACTTTAACCCTTCCTCCGCTTTACTACTACAGCTGCATTTTTTTGCAAATCACCTGAAAAAGTAATCTCATGCCGCTTGGTTCCATCTTTAATAATCAGCAAACCGGAATTGGGGGCTATGCTGCCGAGATTCTCGGCATACATAATCAATGTAAGCGAATCAACAATACCTTGGGGCGTCTTTATGGTTTTCTCTATTGCTTTCGTACTCAACAATTGATGCTCGAGCAAAACCCTTCCATTCATAATTAAACTAACAGAATCCCCATCTACAAAACCATTGTCATAAAGAGCCAGTTGCAAACTGTCAGACGTAAAATAAACCGTTTCTATAGTTTCTACTTTTCGCTTTGCCAACTCAGCCACAACATCCGGATTCGTTTTCGTTGTTACCACCAGAGCGATGTCTTTTTTTGAAGGTTTCTGCCCTACTTTTTCTACCGAAGGTAATTCTCTAGGATCCTCTTTTACTACATCAACAACATCATCACCCGGCTGAAGATAAGTTATATTTTTAGCAAGGCCTTTCTTGTACATAGCGGGCAACAAGTTAGATTGAGTTAAATCCGTTTGCTTTTCCAGCCTGACCGTTCCTGTCACCTTTCGACCATACTCTCTTGTACGGGTGGTTGTAAACTTACCTGATAGCAAAGGCGTCCCTTGATCCTGTGATAGGGTAACTGAAGTAAGCTGCTTCACACCCTTTGGCGGTGCTACCGGATAATTATGAGAGATTAATTCCTGGTCTTCAAAAATAAACTTGTCTTTTAGCTTTACAATCAGCACCGATTTCATACCGGTGTATTCTCGGTTATCTATTATAAACGAAGTTTGAGAATAAGCTGTGTATTTCCCCTTTACTTCATCTATAATAATTTCGTAACGGATATTGGCCCCTGAAGAGTCATTAAACAATGAACCTGCCCAAAGACCGGTAATGTCTTGAGAAAATAAACTTAATGGGAAAAAGAATAATACGAGTAGGTACTTCATGATGGAATAAAAATATCCAAATATTCATAACCGTTCCCAATATTTCAACTCAGATTTGAATAATGCAGACTATTTTACCATTTTTTTGACTTCAATTTTATTAAGTAGTACTTTCACACCACGATTGTATGATTCCAGACTACCCACATAAGATTTTTTCAGACAGATGCAACCACTACGCTACCCTTATGGAAGCTTTGGCAACGGATCATTGATAGGAACGCTGTTTTTTTATGAATTTTAGGAAGTAAGCCGATTTGTTCTACTTAACCTATATAGAATAGCCCAACTTAAATCGCAATGCATCCCCGATAACTCATAATTTATAACTCTTAATTCATCCGCCTCGGCGGACTAAACTTTTAACTTATGTCCACTTTAATAGCAGAGAACGAAACAACAACCCTGCAGGCTGATTTTCTCCCCTTGCATGGAACAGACTATGTAGAATTTTATGTTGGTAATGCAAAGCAGGCTGCGCATTTTTATATGAGCGCATTTGGTTTTCAAGCCATTGCTTATGCAGGACCCGAAACCGGGATCAAGGAAAAATCAAGCTACGTTGTTCGTCAAAACAAACTAACATTTGTTTTGACTACGCCTATACGCGGCGGCAATGAAATAGCAGATCATATTTATAAACATGGCGATGGTGTAAAACACATTGCCTTGATGGTAGATGATTCGGCAGATGCCCATTTACAAACTACCAAACGAGGTGCGCAAAACTATATTTCTCCTACCCACCTCAAAGATGATAATGGCGAAGTTGTTATGAGCGGTATCCATTTGTATGGAGATACTTGCCACCTCTTTATCGAAAGAAAAAATTACAAAGGTGTTTTCATGCCAGGCTTTCGTGCTTGGAGCAATCCACATTTTGCACCTGCTGATACGGGATTGTTATACGTTGACCATTGTGTAGGCAATGTAGGGTGGAACCAAATGAATAAATGGGTTAGCTTTTATGAAGAAGTAATGGGCTTTAAGAATATCCTTTCGTTTGATGATGAAGATATTTCTACAGAATACTCTGCGCTGATGAGCAAGGTGATGAGCAATGGCAATGGTTTTGTAAAATTCCCAATAAACGAACCGGCAGAAGGAAAGAAAAAATCGCAGGTAGAAGAATACCTGGAGTTCTATGATGGAGAAGGAGTTCAACACGTAGCTATGGCTACAAATGACATTGTAAAAACCGTAAAAGATTTGATGAGCCGCGGCGTAGATTTTTTAAAAGTTCCAACCTCGTACTATGATGATCTACTTGATCGCGTAGGGCATATAGATGAAGACCTGGAACCTCTAAAAGAATTAGGCATTTTAGTAGATAGAGACAATGAAGGTTATTTACTTCAATTATTCTCAAAACCTGTTGAAGACCGACCAACGTTGTTCTTTGAAATCATTCAGCGCAAAGGGGCAAAAAGCTTTGGCAAAGGAAACTTTAAAGCATTGTTTGAAGCCATTGAAAGAGAACAAGAAGCAAGGGGAAATTTGTAGCCCCTAGCCCCCTTAATCCCCAAAGGGGGAAATTTGAAACGAATTTCATATAACATACATCATAAATTATAAAAATGCCTTACTATTATAAACTAGGAGAAATTCCTCACAAACGCCATACACAATTCAGAAGACCTGATGGCGAATTGTATTCAGAGCAATTATTTTCAACTGAAGGATTTTCAAATGATTATTCCATTCTATACCATATCAATCCACCTACACAGATTATAAAAACAGAGAAACCTGTAAATGTAGCTCCGGAAATAGCAGAAGAAAAAATGCTAAAACACCGAAGCCTTGAAGGTTTCAAAATAAAACCGGCAAAAGATTATTTGGAAAGCCGTATTCCCATTTTAGTGAATAACGATGTACATGTAGTATTGGCTGCACCACAATCAAGTGTGACCGATTACTATTATAAAAATGCCGATGCGGATGAAATGATTTTCATTCATGAAGGTACCGGTGTTTTGAAAACCATGTACGGTGAACTGACCTTTAGCTACGGCGATTACCTCATTATTCCTCGCGGCACTATTTACCAAATTCATTTTAATGATGAAAACAATCGGCTATTCATTTGTGAGTCATTTAGCCCCATTCGTTTTCCTAAAAGGTATATGAGCAAGTATGGTCAATTGCTTGAGCATTCTCCCTACTGTGAAAGAGATATTCGTCCACCATCTAACCTGCAAACGCACAATGAAAAAGGCGATTTTTTAGTTCGTACCAAGAAGAAAGGTGTGCTGTACAATATCCATTATGCCGGTCACCCCTTTGACGTAGTTGGGTGGGATGGTTGTTGTTATCCTTTTGCTTTTTCTATTCACGATTTTGAACCCATAACCGGACGGGTGCACCAACCGCCACCTGTACACCAGACATTTGAAGCCAATAATTATGTTGTTTGCTCTTTTGTACCCAGGTTGTACGATTACCATCCATTATCAATTCCTGCTCCCTACAACCACAGCAACATAGACAGTGACGAATTGCTGTACTACGTTGATGGAGATTTTATGAGCAGAAAAAACGTAACCCGGGGCATGTTGACTTTGCACCCTGCCGGTATTCCTCACGGCCCACATCCGGGAACGGTGAAGAAAAGCATTGGTGCAAAAGAAACCAAAGAACTAGCAGTAATGGTGGATACGTTTCACCCCTTGATGCTGACTAAGCAGGCAATAGAAATAGAAAATGAAGGCTATACCGAAAGTTGGATCGAGTAAAGACCTCACCCCTGCCCCTCTTCGAGGGAGAGGGGGAATATTATTTTAAACAATTACCTTACTCCTCCCTTCTCCTTTGGAGAAGGGTTGGGGATGAGGTCTAAACAAAAAAAATGAAATTAGTTTCTTACTTAAAAAATGGTTTTGATCAATTAGCGATGGTACATAAAGATCATTTGCACGATCTAAACAAACTTTCCCCTAACCTTCCTAATAAGATGGCTGACTTTCTCAAAAATTGGGATACTTGTTTTCCATTAACGTTAGAAGCGTCTGCTGCCTTACACAATGGACATCATGAACACATTGGAGAAGTTATTCCATTGGATGCTGTACAGTTGTTGGCGCCTGTACCCTATCCTACTTCTTGCAGAGATGGCTATGCTTTCCGACAGCACGTAGCAGCAGCTAGAAGAAACAGAAAGGTAGACATGATTGCCGAGTTTGACCAATACCCTATCTTTTATTTCACCAATCACAACAGTATTCAAGGACCGGGTAAGGTACTGTGTATGCCCGATCATTTTGAAAAACTGGATTTTGAATTGGAAGTGTCAATTGTCATTTGCAAAAAAGGGAGAAACATAAAAGCAGCTGATGCAGATGCATACATTGGTGGGTTGATGATCATGAACGATTTGAGTGCAAGGCGATTGCAGATGGAAGAAATGCTGCTGAACCTTGGCCCTGCAAAAGGAAAAGATTTTGCTACAACAATTGGTCCATGGCTGGTTACATTGGATGAACTAAAAAATTATGAAGTACCTGCAAAACCAAACCACGTAGGCAAAAGCTGGAACCTGAAAATGACCTGCAAAGTAAATGGTGTACAGGTAAGCGAAGGCAACCTGGCCGATATGGATTGGACTTTTGCTGAAATCATTGAAAGGGCGTCTTATGGGGTTGATCTTTATCCCGGTGATGTGATAGGAAGTGGCACCGTGGGAACAGGTTGTTTTCTGGAACTAAATGGCACAGGCAAACTAAACGATGCCAACTATAAAGAACAATGGCTTCAAAATGGAGATCTAGTTGTAATGGAGATAGACCAATTAGGTACCTTAACCAATAAAATTGTAGCCGAAGAAACAGACTGGAGTATTTTGAAGTTGAAGAAATAATTTGATAAGACAAAGACTAATCCCCAATAATAAACGCATACATGGTTTTCGATTTAAAAGAATTATCTGCTGCTAAAAAGCAATATTTATTGCAAAGCATTATAGCACCACGGCCTATTTGTTTTGCTTCTACAATAGACAAAGAAGGTAGGGTAAACCTAAGCCCTTTTAGCTTCTTCAATATGTTCTCAGCCAATCCACCCATTGTTGTTTTTTCACCCGCTAGAAGGGTGAGAGACAACACCACCAAACATACTTTGCAAAACGTGTTGGAAGTTCCTGAAGTGGTCATCAATATCGTAACCTACGATATGGTGCAACAAATGTCGCTGAGCAGTTGTGAATATGGTAAAGATGTAGATGAATTTACAAAAGCCGGATTCACAAAAGAAAAAGCAACTATTGTTTCTCCACCTATGGTAAAGGAAAGCAAAGCGAAATTGGAATGTAAAGTAATAGAAGTAAAATCATTGGGCGAAGAAGGTGGTGCCGGCAATTTGGTTATTTGTGAAATATTGCGGCTTCATTTGGATGATAGTTTAATGATGGAAGATGACAAACTAGATCCATCAAAGTTGGAATTGGTAGCAAGGTTGGGCGGCGATTGGTACTGCAGGATTTCTAAAGAAAATTTATTCATGGTGCCTAAGCCGAATATTAAATTAGGCATTGGAATAGATGCCTTGCCAGAGCATATTCGGTTTAGCAAATACCTCACAGGCAATCACCTGGGCATGTTGGCCAATGTAGAAGAAATGCCAATGCCCGATGATGAATTTTCTGCTGATGTTTTTGAAAACATTGATGAAGGTTTAGATAAAACAGAACAATTACATCAACATGCCGTTCTGTTGCTCAATCAAAACAAAGTGCACGATGCGTGGCAGGTACTGATCAAACGATAACAATCTTTATAAAAAAACCCTCTCTACCAAGAAAGGGTTTTTTTGTGCGGAAGAGGAGATTCGAACTCCCACGGCTGTTACCCCGCTACCACCTCAAGGTAGTGCGTCTACCAATTTCGCCACCTCCGCAAGGGGTGCAAATGTAATAAAACAAAAAATGAAAAAGAAAGTAAAATATTAGGAGTAGCAACAGAATTTAAAATAATACTAAATTTACAATATGTATTAATTTTCATTGTACTGCGTAGAACAATTAACGAA
>JANPHE010000081.1:0-35123 GCA_031424295.1 Segetibacter sp.
AAATCAATTACTTTCAATACAGCTTCATTCATTAGTCCTTTATTATGAAATTCGGGCTTCAATTCATGGCCTATCTCTGCAATTTTCATGTAACATTTTGTTTTTAAACAAATTATATCCTTCCCAGACATTATCATGTTCAGGTTAATAATAGACATGTACACAACCGGAAAACAATAAACATCAAAACCTTTCGTTTTAAATGAATAGCGTTTAATCACAATTAATCTAATACTATGAAACAATTTTTCTTAGCAATGAGCATTTTGCTTCTTTCTGTAAAGTCTTTTTCACAACTAACTTATGAGGTTGGCCTTAGTTCGGGGCTTATGAATGCAGCAACTGATGTAGGTACAAAAAAAGGGTCAAACCTTAATCCCCTCTATTATGATTGGAATTTAACCCAACTCAATGTGGGCGTATATGGTCAGGTTACTTATAAAAATTTGATAGGAGCAAGGTTGGAATTTACAAATGGGGTAGTGGCTGCAAATGATGTAAACAGTAATTCTAAGCATATCAATACGCGTAACCTCAACTTTAAAAGTCATATTTACGAAGCTTCTTTATTAACTACTTTTTATCCAACTTCTTTGTTCAAATTCAAGAAGCCATTAAAAGTTACACCTTACCTTATGGCTGGTGTAGGAATGTTCTCATTTTTTCCAAAAGCTTGGTGCAATGGTGAATGGGTCAGTTTAAGAAAATTGCATACTGAAGGCCAAAATTCAAAACAATATCCTGATCGAAAGGAATATAGCTTAACTGCAATGTCTATTCCTGTTGGTATTGGCAGTACATATCAACTTTCGCCGATGATAAATGCAAGGATAGAAGTAGTTTATCGTTATACTAATACTGATTACTTGGATGATGTAAGCAAAACCTATGTAGATCCTAATATTTTAAAAGGTTGTGTAGCACAAAAGCAACAAGCGCATGCTATGATGATGGCATCATCTTATAAAGAAATAACAAGCAAAAATCTTACTGGAAAAGCCAGGGGAGATGCAGGCAATAATGATCGTTTTTTTACATTCAATTTTAAAATTGGCTACAAAATTGGTAAGAAATAATAGCTTTTTGCTTTGATTATCATAGAATACTCTTCTAACTGAGGGGTATTTTTTTATAAGTAAAAGTTGGACATGAATTATCGGTAGGAATTCAAATAAAAGGCGGATAAATGGTTAGGCACAATTAAATGTGTAAAATTTACACATTAGTTTATATCTTCGCAAAAATATTTCCTTCTAATGAAAAATATAATTGCCATTGTTTGTTTATTGGTTGTTTTTAATTCTTGTAAAAAAGATGTCTCAACAGTATTAATTAACCCTAATGAAAATTCGCTATTTGATGCTGCATCAATCAGCCAGCGATTGATAAACCAAGAAAAAGTAAAGTTGCTAAAATCATGGTCCATCTATGCTTGGGTTTATGCTGGTGCGTACAATAAAGAAAAATCATTTTATGCCGAAGTGAAAAATCTTGGAATTAACAAAAAAGTTTACGTTCATCATAAAATGATGGATAGCTCTTGGCAAGACTTACCACTTAAATTTTTGAAGAAAGGATATGATAGTACAGATATTTGGGGTATAGAATTAAGATATGGCGGTTACGGTTCTGTGCTTTACCCCGGAACGAACATTGACCTTTCAACCAATGGCTTTGGTGATGAATATGTGTTGAAATATGTAGTGAATGGACAAACCTATTGGGATAATAATGGGGGGAATAATTACAAGGTGCCTCATCCTTATGGCTCGGATGGAATGTTTTTACAGAATGGTTTGAATATAAGTGCCGACACTTATCGCAGCAATTTTTACGTACGTGATAGTAGTAACAAGGAACTATTAATTTATGCTGACCTTAGAAACCTAGGTTATCAAAAAGAGGTAAAACTTATTTACAGCACCAATAATTGGAAAACAGTTAAAAGTGCCCCTCTTAACTTTGTACAATATTATTCCGTTGGTAATGGTACCATACTTACCAATCCAAACGTATTTGGCATAGAAAAATGGTCTGTAGTCGTAAAATTAGGCAGTACTGCAACCAAGGTCAGTTATGCGTTATCTTATAAAATAAATGGGGTAGAATATTGGGATAATAATTTCGGAAAAAATTACACGATGTATAACAAATAATAACGTGATCTTCCTAAGTCCTTTAAAAAAAGTATAAAAGTTGCGCTATTAAATTCATGATTAAGCGCAATAAAACTTTCATTTCCTAAGAAAAGGGCTTTGTTTAGTTAGGGAAGATGTGGTTAATTTTCTTTTAGAAGCTGGAATTTTTCTCATTTATTTACTAAACACTAATCTTAGATTTCTGTCTGCTGTGCAAAATTGAAACCTGTCGATTGTCTTAAAATTCGGCACTAATCTAAAAAATCTTCTTCATCTGCTTCATATTTTCTCACTTTCAATAGATCCGGGCATTCATGAAGCAAATCAATGATTGTCTTATTCAAAACAGGATGTATCAATTGAGGGGCAAGTTCAGCTAAAGGAACCAATACAAACCTTCGATTGTGCAAATCTGGATGTGGAATTTGAAGGTTTGGCGATGAAATGACTTCATCATTATAGAAAAGTAAGTCAATATCAATATTTCTAGGCCCCAATTTTGTAATTCTAATGCGGCCCATTTCTAATTCAATGCCCAATACTGCCTGTAAAACCTCGGGGGCAGATAAGGGAGTAGGTACTTCAATTACTTGATTCAAAAAGGCGGGTTGCTCCGTAAATCCCCATGCGGAAGTCTCAAACACCGCCGAGGTCTGGGATATTTTACCAACTACGGTTTCTATCCGTAATATGGCTTCATGTAGGTTTTTAATTCTGTCTCCCAAATTGCCGCCAATAATCAAATAAACTGTATTCATTAAAATTTAGTCTTTTACGATGGTCAAATGTCTTTATTTTGTGTCCTTAATCGTATAACAAAATGGGTAGTTTCTTTAAAATATTCTTTGCATCCTTACTTTCATTGATCGTTTTTGCCATAGCAACCTTTATTTTCTTCATAGTAATTCTTACTTCCCTAAAGTCGTCTGACAAACCAAATATAGGGGCAAATGGCATTTTATTGCTCGATTTAAGCCAGCAATATAAAGAGCAAGATGAAAATGATCCTTTCAATATGCTTACCGGTAACACAAATGACAATATTCCGGGTTTGTTTCATGTAATCCGGCTGATAAGGCATGCAAAAACCGACAGTGCTATCAAAGGCATTTACATAAAATGTGAAGACAATAACAATGGTTTTGCTGCAAGCGAAGAATTAAGAAACGCCTTATTGGACTTTAAACAAAGCAAGAAATTTGTAATTGCCTTTGGTGATATGATTACACAAAAAGCTTATTTCATTGCTACTGCAGCGGATAAAGTGTATTGCAACCCTCAAGGAATGGTTGATTGGCGTGGATTTTCAACTACTTTAATGTTTATCAAAGGTACATTGGACAAGTTGGAAATACAACCACAGATATTCTATGCAGGCAAATTTAAAAGTGCCACCGAACCACTTAGGGCTACACAAATGTCAGATGCCAACAGGCTACAGACTTCCATTTACATGAATGATATGTACAGCGAGTTGCTGATGGCAGCCGCAAAGAAGACCGGGTTGGATACAGCAACGCTTCATAATTTGGCGAATACCGGTGCAATCCAATCAGCAAATCAGGCAGCACAGTATAAACTAATAGATGGTGTGAAGTACGATGACGAAGTAAAGAATGAAATGGCAAGCCTTTTAAAAGTAAGTGCTAGTAAAAAATTTAATTTTGTTCCATTGGGAAAATATGCAAAAGCTGTGGAAAGCTTAGGGAGTGGTACAGATCGGATAGCCATTATATATGCTGATGGAGAAATTATGGATGGTAAAAATAAAAGGGGCGAAACGGTAGGATCAGATGAAACAAGGTTGATGATTAGAAATGCCCGACTTAATGATGATATTAAGGCCATTGTGTTCAGGGTAAATTCTCCTGGAGGAAGTTCATTGGCCAGCGAAGAAATATGGAGAGAAATAATGCTCGCAAAAGCAGCTAAACCTTTAGTTGTTAGTTTTGGTGATGTTGCCGCATCAGGTGGATATTATATTTCTTGCGGTGCAGACAGCATTTTTGCTGAGCCAACTACCATTACAGGATCTATAGGGGTGTTTGGTATTATTCCAAATTTCAAACAGTTCTTCAACAACAAAATGGGTGTTACATTTGATGGTGTTAAAACAGGTCCATATGCTGATATGCCTTCTGTGAATCGCCCTTTGAATGCAGCCGAAAGTTTGTTTGTTCAACAATCCATAGATACGATATACCATGTTTTCAAAAGCAGGGTATCGGAAGGCAGAAAGTTATCAATGGATGTGGTAGATAGCATTGCCCAGGGAAGGGTTTGGACAGGAAAAAGAGCTTTGGAGATAGGATTGGTTGACCGGCTTGGTAATATGAAAGATGCCATAGATTGTGCAGCAAGAATGGCTAAAATAAAAGATTACCGGTTAAAGGAGTATCCTGAGAATAAAGGATTTTTACAATCGCTTGTCAATAATTTTTCTAATGAAATAAAAGCTAAAGCTATTACCGAAGAAATAGGAGTTGAGCAATATAGGTTGTTGAAACAAATAAAAAATGTGAAGGCAATGACGGGTGTGCCCCAGACCAGGTTGCCTTTCGAAATTGACATAAGGTAGTAAAAGAAATATTGATTTTTGATTACCCAAATAATGAAACACTAGATGAAATATAACCAGTTCACTGCATTATGGGCCATTACAAAGGCAAGCTTACATGCCATTTTGAGAAGTCCATCAGCAGTGGTTTTCAGTTTTGCTTTTCCCTTAATATTTATTTTGGTATTCGGATTTATTGGCGGAAGTGGCAAAATGGCTTTTAATATTGCCATTGCTAAAAACTCGGATACAGTCAATCCTATTTATACTGCATTAAAGAATGTACCCGGGATAAATGTGGTCAACAAAAGTGATCTGGAACTTAAAGAAGACCTTGAAAAGGGAAGACTAACTGCTATTCTTAATATCCAGAAACACAGCAACGCTTTTCCTCCATTTACGGTTGATTTAAAGAGTTCAGAATCGGTCAATCCACAAAACCTGCAGGTATTAAAGTCAATCATTAATGCCATTATTAGCGGCATCAACAAAAAACTATATCCACAAGCACCAACAGTTGCCACTATCAGCGAGGACATTCAAAAAATACCCGGCCGAACTTACAGAACCATAGATTTTATTTTACCCGGCCAATTGGGTTTTTCGCTGTTGAGTGCTGGAATTTTCGGAGTAGCCTTTTTGTTTTTTAACCTTCGTCAAACGTTGGTATTAAAGCGCTTTTATGCTACTCCTATTCAGCGGGGCTATATCATTTTGGGTGAAGGATTAAGCAGGGTTATCTTTCAATTATCTACAGCCGTAATTATCATAGCAATTGGTCACTTTGCATTTAACTATACTCTCGTCAATGGTTTCGAAACTTTTTTTGAAATCATGGTGCTGAGTTTTTTCTCTTTATTGGTATTTATGGGCTTCGGATTTATCGTAAGCGGTATAGCAAAAAACGAGAGTACAATTCCGCCATTGGCCAACATTTTTACATTGCCCCAATTCCTTTTAGCCGGCACGTTCTTCCCAATTGATGTTTTCCCTACATGGTTGCAACCATTGTGTAGAATATTGCCTTTGACGCACTTTAACAATGCCATGAGAAAAATAGCATTCGAAGGTGCGCATTTGTCTGATTGTCTTCCTCAGCTAGGCGTTCTTGCTATTTGGGGGGTTGTAGGATACGGAATAGCCATTAAAGTTTTCAAATGGGAATAATATGAGAGCAATCAAATTAGGATTGATAAGCATTGTTATTTTATTTATAGTCATTACCGGTATTTCACTTTTGATGCCCTCTAGAATAATTATTTCACGGGCTATAGATATTAATGCTCCTTACGATTCTGTATATGAAAATGTGGCGGAATTGAGCAACTGGAAAAAATGGTATCCTGTCAACGATACTGCAACATTTATGGTGTCAGCCATTCATACAGGCGAAGGTGCTACTGTAAAAATAGATAAGGCTACTATTCTCATAAAAAAAATGACCCCGGACAAAGTTGAAGGCCTTTGGATTGAAGGCGCGACGCAAGATTTCCTTCCTGCTGAATTCAATTTTTTGTCTGGTGATGGATCGTCTCATGTAACAGTACAATGGCAGTTTATTCACAATGTAAAATGGTACCCCTGGGAGAAATTTGCCTCCATCGTTTCTAATAGTTCAATAGGTACTTTTATGGAGCAATCTCTTGAAAATTTGAAAGAAACAACTGAAACAACCAAATAAACATTGTCCTTTTCTGAGAAGCTGTTTTTCATTTTAAATCCTCTATTTAAAAAAAGTTCAAACCCGGAATTCATAGGTTTTTTGAATCTCCCGGATATTTATTAATAATCATATGCCAGACTTAAAAATATTTTTACCACATGCAACGGTAGCTTTTGGTAGCGTGTCAACTTCCTGAATATAACAAATGATTGATCATCTCCAATTGATAAAGGATTGTAAAAAAGGGAAGCCTGCTGCCCAAAAAGAGCTTTATCAATTGTTTGCACCTCAAATGTTGGGCGTATGTTTTAGATATACAAAAAGTGTGGAAGATGCAGAAGATGTACTACAGGAAGGTTTTGTAAGAATATTTAAATTTCTGGATCAATATAAAGGGGAAGGTGAACTAGGTGCATGGATCAGGCGCATTATGGTAAACACTGCGCTCAATTACTTGAAAAGAAGTCGGAAATACCAGCAGGATTTGGTATTTGATACAACTGAGTTGATAGTAGTAACCACTGAAAATCCGGAGATAAGGCTACAAGCCAAGGAGTTGGCTGAATTAATAAGGCAACTGCCGACTGGTTACCAAACCATCTTCAATTTGTATGCTGTTGAAGGCTACAGCCATACAGAAATAGGACAATTACTTGGAATTAGTGATAGTACTTCCCGGTCTCAATATATGAGAGCAAGACAACTGCTGAGTACCTGGTTAACCAATTCTGCGGGAAATAAAAACAAGACGTATGCAAGCAAATGATTTTGAAAATGAAATAAAATCCCAGCTGGATGAGTTTACGCTTGTTCCAAAGGAGGAGGTTTGGGAATTGGTTGCTGCAAGAATAGCCAAAGAAAAGAAAAGGAGAGGATTGACTTTTTGGTTCTTTACATTTTCCTTTGTAGCAATTGGCTTCATTACATGGGGCATAGTTGAATACAATGGCAAGAAAGAAATGATTGATTTTTCACCTGCTCTTTCAATTATTAATGATCCTAATCCCAATGCAATCGCAAGTTTAGTGCATTCAGATAATAATATAGATCAACCTCTTGAAAAGCTTCCAGAAGAGACAGAGATTAATGCAGGCAAAAAAACACAATCAATTAAAAAAGAAAAAATTGCAGGTGAAACCAGAAATAATAAAAGCCATCATAATAATCAGGGGCGTAATTCATTTTTAATTAAAGCTTATAATAAGCAAAATCAAATAAAGGCCTTGGCAATCCATGAAAAAATAAGCAATGCTGCAAAGATTGTAGAAACACAAAGAAAGCATGAAGTTGTTCAAAAATCTGGATTTCTAAATTTAAAACAGCAAAATACAATAACAAATGAACCCAAAGATTCTTCATCAAATGTAAATCCTGTTTCCAAGGAAGCCTTGAAAAAACAATTGCTTTCAAATGCTAATTCAAAGAATAAAAGTGCACAGGCAAAAACCTCAAAAAATGGCTGGAAAGCCGGGATTACAGCTTTTGCAGGTATCTCCAACAATCAACCAGGAATTAATCTTGGTGGCAAAAAAGCTGATAGGTATTCAGCACAAGTGAATACAACAGGTGGTCTAAGTTCCACAAATCAAAAAGTGGATTACGCTGGCGCATTTTCTTTTGGTGTTGGTTTATTTATTACAAAGCGATTAACTGATAAAATCAACTTTTCAATAGGAGGTGATTATCATTTTTATCAGGCTATTTCAAAGGTTGGTTCCAAATACAATGGTATTCTAAATGCTATCGGACCAACATCATTAAATCAGTCTATAGTTACCGAATATTACAGCTTTGGAAATTCTAATCGTTTTTCAAACAAGTACCATTTGGTTGAAATGCCAATTCAACTTTCCTTTGGATTATATAAGCAAAAGAAAATTCCTGTTACAATTACCACATCTCTTATTCCAGGCTATCTTTTTGGTTCTTCTGCATTGTATGCCAATGCAAATTCCAATGCCTATTATGTAGAAAAGGAACAGTTTCGACAGTTTCAATTATCCGCGGCAGCAGGATTGATGTTCACCATTAAAAATAAATTCAGGAGCCGCTTGAGTTTTGGTCCTGTTTTTCAATATAACCTTACCAATATGACCAAAGGATATTTACAAAGCGATCAGCATTTACTTTTTGGAGGTATAAAAACAAACTTTATTCTAAAATAATTTAAACCAATTATCATGATCAAGCGCATTAAAATCTTGCTTTTATTATTGATAAGCACTTTCATTTTGCAAAGTTGCCTGAAAGACACCAATACACAGACCTATACTATTTATGTTCCTGAGTACAAATCAATGGCAGAGGTAAGGGCAAACATTAAAACGGCAGCCCCCCAACCAATCATACATCCCGGGAAAATATTCATCAGAGGCAATTTCATCTTCCTAAACGAAGTTGACAAAGGTGTACACGTTATTGACAATTCAAATCCTAATTCGCCCATAAATAAGCACTTTATTCCAATCCCCGGCAACCTGGATGTAGCAGTAAAAGGCAATACCCTATATGTTGACCTGTATCGGGATCTTGTGGCTATTGATATTACAAATCCTGCCTCAGTAAAGGTTGAAAAGATTATTGATAAAGTATTTCCAACAAGAATTTATAACAACGGTTTTTTTCCTGATAGTACAATGGTTGTAGTTGATTGGGTGAAGAAAGATACTACGACCCAATTTTTTCCTAGTAGCAGGGGTATTGCAAATGCTTTTGAGACCCAGAACAGTGGAGGTATTAATACTACTACTATTCAGCCTGCTGGAGTTGGAGGTTCAATGGCAAGGTTTACTTTAATGAACAATTACTTGTACACCGTAACCGACAGAGAATTGAATGTCTTTAATATTGCCCAACCAAATAATCCGCTTTATTCAAATATGGTGCCTATAGGTTGGAGGATTGAAACAATTTTCCCATTTAAGAACAACCTGTTTATTGGCTCCCAAACCGGAATGTTTATTTTTAATACCATAGATCCGGCTCACCCTTCAATGGTTTCACAATTCTCCCATTTAACTTCTTGCGATCCGGTAATTGCCGATGATGATTTTGCATATGTCACTTTAAGAACCGGCACCACCTGCGCAGGAACCATAAATCAACTCGATATTTTGAACATTAAAAATTTGCAAACGCCAATACTGGTAAAGTCATATGCTTTAACCAATCCCCATGGATTGTCGAAAGCTGGTAATACGCTATTTATTTGCGATGGTTCCGGTGGCTTAAAAGTTTTTGATGCAACCGACAAAAACAATTTGCAGCTATTGAAAACTGTTTCCGGAATAAATACTTTCGACATTATTACGCTGAACAATATAGCTATTGTAGTAGCTGCAGATGGTTTGTACCAATATGATATATCACAACCTGCCAACCTTAAACTAAAGAGCAAAATCGGTTACTAAATTATATAAATTAAGCGGTATGAAAAATATTTTGGTGGGAGCTTTTATGCTTTTCATAAATACTATAAATGCTCAAAAAACTGAACCTGGAATTAGTTTTAGTTCTATTAATCAAGCCGGATTGCTTACGGGTCAATATGGCGAAGCATTAACCGTGCAATCGATAAATGGGATAAGAAAAGACAAATGGTTTGCCGGCCTGGGAGCAGGGATAGATTTTTATGCGCAACGCAGCATTCCTTTATTTGTAAGGGTACAAAACGAATTTTCTATAAAGCCCAATCGTCCGTTTGTTTATGCAGATGCAGGTGCAAATTTTAGATGGCTTAATCAGGAGAATGTTTACAAAACTGATTACGAATATAACCCCGGATTGTATTATGCATTTGGAATTGGATATAAATTAAAGGCGTTTACAAATGCAGGATTTCTGATAAGTGCAGGCTATAGCTACAAGCAAATGTCGGAAACTGTACCCGCCTATTGGTTAAGTGCATGGCCCATACAAGAACAAAACATGATCAAGTATAATTATCAGTTTCGGCGAATAGAAATAAAGCTTGGGCTGCAGTTATAACCTATGCTGTTTTATAAAATGAAGGTTTCGTTTTATACCAGCATATTTGCTTCTTTTTATTGGAGAATTTTTAAAAATTTGCTTGAAACTTTCTTCTGTTAAGTCTTCCCAATCTTCTGTTGAAAAATTCAACACTTGAGGAGTTGGAACAAATTGTGCTTCATGGTGTGGTTTGCTGAATCGGTTCCATGGGCAAACATCCTGACAAACATCGCAGCCAAACATCCAATTGCCAAACTTATCGTTTAAATGTTGAGGTAATAACGCATCCTTAAGTTCAATAGTAAAATAGCTAATGCATTTACTGCCGTCAACTACTTTGTTTTCTAAAATAGCATCGGTAGGGCAAGCATCTATACACTTGCGGCAGGTGCCGCAATAATCTTTGGCGAAAGGGTCGTCATATACCAATTCCAAATCGACAATGAGCGTAGCAATAAAAAAGAAAGATCCTGCTTGCTTATGGATGAGATTTCCATTTTTCCCTACCCAACCAAGACCACTTTTAACGGCCCATGCTCTTTCTAGTACCGGTGCACTGTCAACAAAGCCACGCCCATTTACTTCTCCAATTTCAGCTTTCATCATAGCAAGTAATTGCTTTAGTTTGTTTCTGATTACTTCATGGTAATCATTGCCATAGGCATATTTTGCAATTTGAGGAGCATTTGGGTGTTGATGTTGGTCTGGAAAGTAATTCATCATCAAGGTAATGACACTTTTGGCTCCGGGAACCAATAGGGTAGGGTCAGTGCGCATTTCAAAATGGTTCTCCATGTATTGCATCTTTCCATGCATTCCATTGGTTAACCAATCTTCCAGCCGGCGTGAGTCCTGATCCAATTTTTCTGCACGGGCTAAGCCACAATAATCAAATCCCAATGCCTGAACAACATTTTTGACCCATATTGTATTTTTTTCTATCAAAAAAACGATTATTTATATGCTTTGTATTAATATTGAATTGTGAAACCAATAACTGTGCAAATTTTAAGCATAAAAATGCTAAATCATACTCTAAACTATGAGAAATAAAATTAAATGGACAATTTCTTTGGTCTTGATTTTTGTTGGTGGATTTGCTATCGCTCAGCAAAATCGCCCAAAATTTGGAGATATTAAGCCCAATGACTTTTTGCCAACTGCCTATGCTGTTGACAGCAGCGCAAATGGAGTTGTACTATTTGACATTGGTTCTACTGAATATGAAGGTTCCAACAACGGATGGTTTGATGTGGTAACTAAGCGCCATACAAGGATCAGGCTCCTCAATAGAAACTCCTTTGACATGGCAACCTATTCTATACCGCTTTATTCATCAGGCAGTGTTGAAGAAAGAATAGAAAGTCTAGATGCCGTAACACACAATCTAGAAAACGGAAAAATTGTTACTTATAAACTGGACAAAAATTCCATTTTCAAAGACCGTTATAGTAAATATTTAATTATTAAAAAGTTTACCCTTCCCAACTTGCAGGAAGGCAGTATTATAGAAATAAAGTACCGATTGGTTTCACCGTATGCCCGTTTTATTACCCCATGGGTTTTTCAAGGTCCTTATCCGGTTATCAGAAGTGAGTACTCCGCACGAATTCCAACATTGTTTGATTTCGTGGTTCTAAATCAAGGGTTCATACCATACAAAGTAAACACTTTGATTAGCGAAAAGGCCACTTATAATATCATAGTTCCCGGTGCTGTAGGCGAAAGAAGTGAAGTTGCCCGATATGACGGTACTGATAAGATTTACAATTGGGTTATGGAAAATATCCCTTCCATAAAGAGAGAAAATTATATTACTACATTGGATAATTATATTTCAAAGATTTCCTTTGCCTTGGCTGGCATTAATAACCCTAATGGAGGTCCAAGAACTGAAATAATGGGAAATTGGAACAAGATTAGTGTGAACCTTTTAAAAGATGAAGATTTTGGAGATGGGCTATTAAAGAACAACGGATGGATGAAAGATGAATTGAAAACACTAACCGCCGGAACTACTACGCAACTAGAAGCTGCTAAAAAAATATTCAATTACGTAAGAGACAACATTACTTGTTCCGATCACAGTGCCAAATACTTATCGGGACCCATTAAAAAAGCACTAGAGACAAAGCAAGGAAACGTAGCAGACATCAACTTGTTGCTTACAGCATTGATGCTGAAGCAAGGAATTGAAGCACACCCTGTTTTATTAAGTACAAGAGATCATGGCAATGCATGGGCTGATTACCCAATGCTGGATAAATTTAATTATGTAATTACACAGATAAAAATAGATGACAAAGAATACTTGTTGGATGCATCAGAAAGCAGGATAGGGTTTGGCAATTTGCCCCTTGACTGTTACAATGGTTATGCAAGGGTAATCAATCCGGAAATGCCAAAGCTAATTGATTTAAGTGCGGATTCTATTAAGGAGAGTAAGTTGACTACCATGTTTATCATCAATGGAGAAAAAGGGAAAATGGAAGGAAGTTGTACTGAAAGTTCTGGAATTGTCTCATCGCAAATTTTGAGGGAGAAATTGATGAAGACCAGCATTGATGATTTTTTCAAAGAAGTCAAGAAATCGTTTTCTTTTGATATGGCCCTTAAAAATACTACTATAGATTCTCTTAAGAATTATGAACAACCGGTGGTTGTAAAATATGATTTTTCATTCGATCTTGAGGATGATATTTTATATATTAATCCGATGCTGGCAGATGCTTATAAGGATAATATTTTTAATGCTGCTGAAAGAAATTTTCCGGTGGAAATGCCATATGCCATCAATGAAAATTTTGTGCTGCGAATGGAAATTCCTACAGGATATGCTGTGGAAGAATTGCCAAAATCGACTCGAGTAAAATTCAATGAAAATGAAGGAATATTTGAGTACATTGTAGCTAAAGATGCTACGGCAATTCAATTCAGATCAACCTTGAAATTAAACAAAGCCAATTTTATGCCCGAAGATTATGAAAGCTTGCGTGATTTTTTTGGATATGTTGTAAAAAAACACAGCGAACAAATTGTACTTAAAAAAACCAAATCATAGTGCTAAAGTCAATATTCATTTCTGCATTTTTCTTTTGTTTCAATATTTCTGTTTTTGCTACAGAAAATGACTATGCAGTCAGCAAAATACCCCCTGCACTGCTGGAAAAAGCTTCGGCAATAAAGCGGTATGAGTATGTGGAATATGAAATAAAGGATATAGGGAGTGCCACTTATTACTATAGAAAAGCGGTAACTATTTTAAACGAAAATGGAGATAAACATGCAGGTTGGGCAGAGGGTTATGACAAATTTTCTAAGATAACCTATATCGAAGCAACACTATACGATGCAGATGGCCAAAAATTGAGGGTGTTAAAACAATCGGATATTGGCGATTATAGCAATTCCGGGGATGCTAGCCTTGCAGATGACAACCGACTAAAAAGGCATAATTTTTATTATAAAGTATATCCTTATACCGTTGAGTATATCGTGGAGATTAGTAGAAATGAATTACTTTTTATGCCATCTTGGATGCCTGTAGATGACGAAGATTTTGCAGTGGAGAAAAGTGTGTTTAGAATAAAATGCCCGGCAGATTACAAAATCCGATACAAATGTTACCAAACCGATGAGCCAATAATTACTGATGAGGCTAAGAAAAAGGTTTATACTTGGGGAATAAAAAACTATGGTTCCATACCGGACGAATTTGCTTCACCACCCTGGCAAAAAATTACACCAACCGTAATTGTTGGCGCAACCGATTTTAAAATTGGTGACTTTAAGGGAAATATGAACGATTGGGTGGGTTTTGGAAAGTTTGTTTACTCATTAAAAAAAGACAAAGACAAATTGCCTTCAGACATTGCTGCTGCTGTACACAATATAGCCGATAAAATACCAGATACTCGAAAGAAGA
Source organism: Segetibacter sp. (assembly GCA_031424295.1). Classification (GTDB taxonomy): domain Bacteria; phylum Bacteroidota; class Bacteroidia; order Chitinophagales; family Chitinophagaceae; genus Segetibacter. The sequence continues at coordinate 14,253 of JANPHE010000081.1, forward strand.
TAGAGGCCCTTTATACTTACATGCAACAAAATACCCGATATATCAGCATTCAATTGGGTATTGGAGGATGGCAACCTTTTGATGCTGCATATGTTGCACAAAAAAAGTATGGAGACTGCAAAGCCCTCACAAATTATATGTATGCATTATTAAATGAAGCGGGCATAAGGTCTGTTTATACTTTGATTAAGGCAGGGGATTATGCAAGGTATATGCACGAAGAGTTTCCTGCACAGCAGTTCAATCATGTTATTTTATCCGTTCCCTTGACAAAAGATACAATGTGGCTTGAGTGCACAAGTCAAACATTACAAGCAGGCTATCTAAGCAGTTTTACATGCAATCGTTTTGCCCTTATGGTTGACCAGGATGGAGGGCACTTGGTCAGAACGCCGAGTTACAGTTCAAAAGACAATCAGCAAGTTAGAAAAATTAATGCATCGATAGATGAAGCGGGAAAGCTAAAAGCGGATGTGGTTACCAACTATAGTGGAACGCAACAAGATGATCTTTTTAGCCTGATTAATTCAAAAACTAAAAAAGAACAACTGGAAGTTTTGAAAAAAGTAATTGATCTTCCCAATTATGATATTAGTTCGTTTAATTACACTCCACTAAAAACTGTTATTCCCTCTATTATTGAAAAGATTAGCCTCGTGGCAGAAAGTTATGCCCAGGTATCTGGAAAGAGAATATTTGTTCAGCCCAATTTATTAAGTAAAAGCAGATTTAGGCCTAAAGAAGGTGAAAGGAAATTTGATTTAGACCTGCAAGCTGATTTTCGGGACATTGATACGGTTGAGATAAACATTCCTTCAGGATATACAATTGAGGCTATGCCGCAACCAAGTTCATTTAAGAACAAGTTTGGGGAGTACAAGGTGAACTTTAAAGTGGATGGCAATAAAATTGTATTTACCCGGTTTTATGAAAAAAGAGCTGGACAATTTCCAAAATCAGACTATCCTGAATTGGTAAAAATGTACAATGATGTTTATAAGGCTGACAGGGGCAAGTTGGTGTTGGTAAAAAAGGAAGGGTAGAGGTAAATGATTTTCAAAATTATATTCCACAATCACTTTTATCAACAGCAAAAGAAAACCTTTTGCTTTTCAGTTTTATACAACCCAATTCGAACCACTTGTAGTACTAGTTCAAAAACATTTCCATCCCAAAAAAAAGTGCCTCTTTGCCTAAAGATTAGAGTGATCACTCCTTGAAATAATCCATATGCTTATTCCTGATCAACAACAACTGTATAAATAGTTCAAAACATTAATAATCTGAGATTTTTTATTTAACTTTAGTTGTTGAATTTATTTAAAATGTACAGGTCTTAAAATATAAAAATGCTTCTTTAATGCAGCATTGGTTACAGATTTTTTACTAGCAATTGACATAGAATAGGATGGTATAGTTTTTTTAATTTAAAAACTACTGTCATGAAAGCGATCGTTTTTCTAATTGTTGGGTTTTTCTTTCTGATCCTGTTGATGAGACGCAAAAAGGAAGTGGTTAATCTATTCTCATCTTTCACACGCTCTATTTCTAATCTTGGTTACCATCCCTTCAGCATTGTTGAAAAAGTTTCTAGAACAAGTTTGTTGATTTTTGGCAATAATTTCTCAATTGTTGTCAATGGTAATTATAATTCATCTTATAGAATATACAGGACAAAAAAATTTATATTAGATGGACTTGGTAATCCACTAAGGAGTGTTGTATAGAGAGGAAGTCAATTTGTAGCAGTCGGGAAATTGTATAACGTGATTGTTTCGCCTTGATGTTAGGAAGCATAATCATTTGGCTATTATAAAAAATATAAAAAATGAGGAAAGTTTTGTTACTAATATTATCATCCTTAATAGTACCATGTTATTCATTCAGTCAGATGTACCGTACGAATAAACCAATGGAAATAAAAGGTCAGGAATATGGTGCATCCTTATACCTGCCATCAAATTTGGACAGTAGTGGTAATAGGTTAGTAGCAATCACTTTGCAACTTCTTGCCTCCAACAATTCGGATGCACAAAGCGCGGAGCAAACCAGCATTTATCGGAATCTTAAACTTTTTTATAAAGTTGATAGCAATTATAATAACAATACCACTATCAACATTGAAAGGGCATTGAGTTCGTCAGCGGATGGTCCTTTTATGAACTATACAAGATGCTATTTGAAAAAGGATGGAAAAGAAGTGAAATTGCAATTGTCAAATGGGATGGAATCAGAGAAAATTAAGTTTCACTTTAATTTGGTGGAGTCCGGGTTGTTCTCTGTTAAGCCTTCAGATATCAACCCTGACAATCCTACGATAAGTCAGCAAGCTAAGGCGAAGGATACAACAGTTGGTGCTGAGAATAATGTTGTCTTCAATGCTTCTGTTAGGATTGCGGGTAGTATTGATAGTCCAGAGTTCCCCGATAACTTATTTCTATACCAGCTAATTAAAAACAACAGTGATTTTATTTTTAAAATGACAATGGAACTGTATTTGGATATGATGCGATTTAAGGCGGATAATTATGAATACGATAGGTCCAAAATCAGAAATTTTTTGTTGTTGCACGACCTTTTTTACTTGCGATACGAAAGAAACGAATCTGTTTTGAATCGAAAAATTGAAGCTTGTGTAAGGTTGCTCAGAGAAGCAAGTAAGCGTTTTAATGGAGGTGATATTTTCTATAAAGATTATCCTGTTCAATTAACCAAAGAAGATATTCAGAAACGATCATTGCTTTTGATAAAGCCAGAACCGGGGCGTGATGATTATCATGGTTCAAAGCGGGTAAAGGGTGAGCCTGATTATTATTATGAACAAAATGGGCTGAATGTTTACATGACCAATTGGAAGACACTCAGTGATCCAGGGGTTCGTTCATTTTCTGAATCATACCTCACTGGGCTTGTTGAACGTAAGCAGGAACTAACCTTACGAATGTATTTCATCATTCAGCCCAGGTCAGCTTTTTCCAGAGAAGGTGATTTTAAAGGGGTAACTGCCTACGGTTTAAAAGGACTTTTATTTAGAGATTGTCCGTCAAATTTTATAGCTTCTATTGACAATAAATATGTTACTAAAATCGAAGAACCCAATATGCAATATCTATACAATGAAGCAATTGGCTATTTGAATAAAGCTGTTAAAGGATCCCAATTTATCGGAAAGATCAATGATGCTGAATTGTCCAGACACAATTATACTATTTTGGGTAATTGGCATCAGGTTTTTAATGATTGTGAAGAGGGTTTTTCATATCTCTCTGCAAGATTTTCTAATCTTTCATCAGAAGAAGCGTTGCTAAATTTTAAACTACTAACCAATTACAATTGTACCATGCAACCAGGATATGAGGTGACATTCTCTAACCGATTTACCGATCAGCACTATTCATTTCCGATAGACAACGCATCTATTGTCCAAAATGCTGAAGCAGAAGGTTATTATTCATTATCAGTAAAAATCCCAAAGGCAAGCATTCAAAAAATGATAGAATCCAATGTAAATTCTGTTGCTTTCCAATGTCAGGGTACGCCAAGGTTTAGAATGCCAAATAGTTATGTATTGCCTTATCCGATTGCTGTGATAAATGTACTTGTGGAAAGAATTAGTGCACCAATAGCGGCGGATGAAAAGGGCTATTCAGAATTGCTTATAAAGCTGCTCAAGGAGGGTTTTTAAATTTTATATTTGTAACATCTAACCATTTACTAAGTCAATTAATTTTCGGATGCGTATCTTTTTTGTGCTGATTTTGTAAATTTTCAATTATCGATTCTTTAACCCATATCGTGATTGGTGCCTGTATAGGTGAGGCTATTGCTGGAAAAAAGCTGGGCAAAAAAGCTATGTTTATTGGCGCATTGGCGCAAAGTATTCCTGATATAGACTTTATTGCTTCTTTTTGGAATGATACTGCCTCCAATTTGTTAGCCCACCGGGGATTTACCCACTCCATTCTATTTGCTTTTTTAGCCTCGCTTTTATTTGCGCTCTTAGCTGATCATTACCATAGCAAGCATCAATTGGGATACAAAAAATGGTTGTTCTTTTTCTCCTTGCAAATATTTGTTCATCTGTTCCTCGATGTTTTTAATGGATATGGTACCGGCCTGCTGGAACCTTTTAGTCACCAACGGTTTTCATTCAATACCATATTTGTTGCTGATCCTTTTTTTTCTATTTGGCCTGCCATCGCTTTTGTTGCTTTACTCATATTAAAATCAACCACAAGCAATATGAAATTCTGGTGGCGATTTGGCTTATTGGGTAGCATTTTATATCTGTCCTACTGCATTTATAATAAGATACAGGTGGATGCGGAAGTAAAGGAAATTATCCAGTTGCAAAAAATAGATGCATTAGATTTTATGACTTCGCCCACACCTTTAAACAATTGGCTATGGTACATTGTAGTTCAAGAAAAAGAGGGTTTCAAAATAGGGTATAGGTCGGTTTTCGATAGTAAAAAGGTGATTGATTTTCAGTATTTCCCCAGAAATGATTCATTATTAGCTCCTTTGAAGGACCATGAAGAACTCCAGCACCTCATAAGGTTTTCACAAGGGTATTATACGGTAGAACAATGGAAAAATAAACTGGTATTTAACGACCTTAGGTTTGGTCAAATTGTTGGTTGGCACAATCCCAAAGAGGGTTTTGTTTTTCATTATTTTCTTAATCATGCTGAAAAAGAAAACGAACTGGTAGTGCAGCGTGGTAGATTCTATAAATGGAATAAAGAAACGATCACCTCACTTATAAAAAGGATACATGGAAATTAATTATTCCTGCTTAAAGTAAAAAGTAGAAAGATTCAGAATTAGTCTGATTAGGTAGTATGCTATCATTTGAACAAACTTAGTTACGATGCCGACCTTGATAATCAAACTATGTTTGTCAACAATCACACAATTATTTTTAATGATAAAATCAATGTTGTGTTGTAGTTCTTTCGCAAAATCTCTATTACGAACATCGAGGTTTAATTCTGTGCTGGCATACGTACTTATGTTGTTAACATTATATGATCCAATTGTAACAAAATGGTTATCTACAACCATTAATTTAGCATGTAATACAGAAGGCTGGTATTCATAGATTTGCATATTGTTTCTAAGCATCCACCGGTATAGATATCGTTCTGCATACTTTGCGGTCATTACATCTGAAGGGCCTGCAAGCACTACCTTTACTTTTACTCCTCTTGCTGCTGCTGCACTTAACCTGTGCATTAAAATACGACCAGGCAAAAAATAGCTACACATCATAGTAATACTTTCTTTTGACTGATTAAACCAATCAAAATAGGTTCTCCAGATATTTTGCTTTCCCTTTACCCAATCATTTTGTCGTATTCGAACAGAGTATTGTTGTCCGATTCTTGAGAAAGAAGGTTTATTCATTGCCAATGAATGGTCTTTCCAGTCTCTATTGCAAATTGAATACAGATCATAGGCAGCATCACCTTCTACATACAAGGCGTAATCCAACCAAGGAAGACTGTTATTGATATTGTTGTAATGGTTTGCAAAATTAATTCCGGCAACTGTGGCGTACATTCCATCAACGACCACTACTTTTTCATGCATACGTCTGCCAAAGTAAAAATTTGTACTCTTAAGCAAGGGCTCAAAAAATTTAAAATGGACACCGCTATTCCTCAATGCCTGAACAAATTCATCCGATAAGTCCTGTGAAGCATACCCATCGGCCATTACATATACTGCGACTTTCCTTTTTGATGCTTCCATTAACAGACGAGCAATCAAATTGCCGGTATCGTCTTCTTTCCATATATAGATCTTAATGAAAATGTGCTGTTTTGCGTTGTTTATCAGTTGCTCGAATAACTTGAAATAGGGAGTGCCTGCTCGCAAAAGTTGCACCTTGTTTTGAGCACTATACAAGTTCTTAATTTGTTTGTCAGCAGGCATCATGCAAAATCTAAAATATAATCAGGACAAGGTAAAATTATAAATTTAGTTGCGCCAATAATATAATTGTCAACTAGTTAATAATGCTGATACCAATCACTTTTGACAATGATGACGGTCATTAAATCCAATGCTACTCAATTCTATCTTTAGCGTATTAAATCTTACATCATGAAAGCGAATAAAGGATTAATACTGGGAATAGCAGCAGGCGTTGCAGTGGCTGGAGTGGCTACCTATTTTTTAGCTACCAAAAACGGCAAAAAATCCGGAAAAAAATTGAAAGCAAAAGGACAAAAAGTTGCTGATCAATTTAAACATATTATGGATAGTATGTCTTGTAGTTGCGAAGCACAAAACAAGCCTGAAAAATTAGCCCCGATAAACAACTAACTCAGCCAGCTATTTAAATCAAGGCTATTAAATTTATGAAAACCAGCAAAGGAATTGGAGCGCTCCGAAGCCTGTTGCTTTTGGCTTTTTTCAGCTTTTCTTTAAGTGGGATGAGCCAACAGTTTTCTGAAGAAGAACTTGCCGGTTACAGCAATTTGTTCCGGTTTAAGGATATTGAGCAACTTTACAGGTTGAATGGTTACCAATTTATCTGGCTCACCCATCGGGAACAGCAAGAAAATTTTCTGCAAATTTTGCATGTCGCTTATTTATTCGGGCTTGATGAAGAAGACTATAGTCAGCGCAAACTGACCGTATTTACAACCCCTAATCAACTTCTAAACCACAAGGATTCGGCAGAAGCAGATGTTTCTTTTTCAAATAGCGCATTGCATTTTTTTTCTGACCTGAAAATTGGCAATAAACCGCTCTTATTGTCTTTTGATGCGTTGCAATACAAACCGGACGCATCCTCCATTGTTCCAATTTTTAATGACTATTTCCATCGTAATAAATTAGGAAATTTACTTACCGAAATTCAGCCGGCATCTGCTGAATTCAAATCTGCTTTATCGCTCCTCAACAAGTATCAATACCAATCAGCGGTTAATACATTCGACGATGTTACCGTCGCTTCGAAGAAAGCAGACAGTACCAACTTGAATTTATTGATAAGGTTACACCAGATTGGGGTAATAGATACAAATGATTCTAAGATTAACATGCGTGAAATAACCAATCTTGTAATTAAAGCTCAGCAAATGTTTGGACTTGCTGAAGACGGAGTTATAGGACATGAAACATTAAACGCATTGAATATTCCAATCAACAAGCGAATAGAGGAACTAAAAGTGCTTATTAATAACCTGCGATGGCTTGACCAACTTAAACAATCAACGGTATTGTTGGTAAATATTTCTGCAGCATCCTTGTTCGTATATAGCAAAGGCAAGATTGTTTTCGATTCAAAAATAATAGTTGGTAAACCTGCAACACCTACACCCACTTTGTCTAGTGTAATAAATGAGGTCGTTTTGTATCCTTACTGGATGGTGCCCAAAAAGATTGCAACAAAAGAATTGTTGCCACGCATCAAAAGAAATCCCGGCTACCTTTCTGCGCTTAATTATCAGGTACTAAATAACAATGGAGATGTCATCAATCCATATGCTATTAGGTGGAATAGGTTGAGTAGAAGTTATTTCCCATATACCATCAGACAGTCTACGGGCTGCGATAATTCATTGGGAATTATAAAGTTTAACTTCGAAAATCCCTTTTCAGTATATCTGCATGACACACCTAAAAAAGAACTTTTCGCAACTCCCAACAGGTTTTACAGTCATGGTTGTATGCGAGTTGAAAGAACGGAAGCATTGGCTCATTTGCTCCTGGGAGATAATTTGCAGGTCATAGATACTATTACAGCAAAAGGATGCTTGCTGCAGCAGCAGCCTATCGTACTTTCAGGCATTAAACAATTACCCATTGTTGTTTTATATGCTACTGCCTGGTATAACCTTGATGGGGAAATCAGATTTTATGGGGACGTTTATAATAAAAACAAATGACCAACATCAATCTTCAATTCTTTTCAGATGAATGTTAGATGGTGGAGAAACCATCAATGGAAATTTTTCAATTGTCACATTGCTGGTGTCTAACCCAAACCCACGTTCTTCAGATAAGCTGATGTCTTTTATCCAAAAGTGAAGTTTCATAATCATTCGTTCAAAAAATGGCAAATCGTTTTCTAAACTTAGGTACTTTTCCATCACTACAAATTGAAAGTCTCCGGAAAGGTTGTTGGTTTCGAGGCTTTCATACTTATTGCTGATATAGACCTCTTTATTTTCAAGCAGGTTGTGCAACACCTTTCTAAACATGATATTAATTCTTGGTTGTACTCTAAATCCTAATCTAAAGTCAATTCTGATGACATCATTTGGAATGATGTGTTCTACCCTGTACTCAGATGTATAAGGATCATCTATGGTTTCAACATGTATAAACCAATAGATATCTGCCCGCTTTGGTTTTTTACTCAGAATAGAATAGATGATTTTATGCTCAACTTCCTTTATGTTGTTTGCACTCGTAAGGTATATGAGATGGGTAGCATATTTAGGAACAGCCTTGTCGCTGCTCAATTCCTGCATTCTTGACAGGTAATTTTCAAGCCGTACAAATTCCACATACCTGTTCTTGATTTTTCTTGCTTTATACCAGTCATACATAATTAAAAACAGGGCGCCACCAACGATCAATGTTACAAAACCTCCATGCGGAAATTTATCCATATTGGCGAATAAAAAGCTTGCCTCAATCGTAATATAAACTGCGAGGTATAAGTATATGAAGATTGGTTTTGTCCTTTTAAGAACAAGATAATTGGCAAATAGGATAGAGGTAGCAATCATACAAAGCGTAATGGCCAATCCATAAGCAGCTTCCATACTAGATGCTTTCTTAAAATATAAAACAATACCTACACAACCTGCATAAAGCAACAAATTGATTGCAGGAATAAATAACTGCCCACGAGCCTCTGAAGGGTACCGGATCTTCAGCTTAGGCCATAAATTAAGCCGCATGGACTCACTGATAAGCGTAAATGATCCTGAGATAAGCGCCTGACTGGCAATAATGGCAGCTACTGTGGCTATGGCAATACCGAAATATAAAAACCAATGTGGCATGATGCCGTAAAATGGATTGAAGCCTTTTTCTATCATCTTCGCGGTTATCTCTTTTCCATTGTAGTTGTGAATGAGCCATGCTCCCTGACCTATGTAGTTTAATACGAGGGTTGTTTTTACAAAGATCCACGATATCCGAATATTCCATTTGCCACAATGACCCAAATCAGAATAAAGGGCCTCTGCACCCGTTGTACAAAGAAATACACCCCCCAATATATAAAACCCACCAGGGTAGGTAGTGAGCAGTTTAATAGCATAGAAAGGGTTAAAGGCTTTAAAAATTTCAAGAGCATCGCCTATGTGTAAGATGCCAAGAATACCTAACATTAAAAACCAAACAGTCATGATTGGCCCAAAAAATTTTCCTATAGAAGCTGTACCAAACTGTTGAATAAAAAATAAAAGTGAAATAATTGCGATGACTATATAAATAATAGTCAACTGACTAATATCAGCAAATACCGGTACCTGCCTCAAACCTTCAATAGCTGATGTAACGGAGATAGGAGGCGTAATCATCCCATCGGCCAACAATGCGGCACCGCCAATCATGGCCGGTATCACAAGCCATTTCTTTCTGCGACGTACCAATGCAAACAATGAAAACACACCGCCTTCTCCTTTATTATCTGCCTGCAAGGTTAAAATAACATACTTAACGGTAGTTTGCAAGGTGAGCGTCCAGATTATACAAGAGATGACTCCGATGATCAAATCTCCGGTTATTACTTTGCCGCTTGTTATGGCATTTAATACATAGAGTGGTGATGTGCCAATGTCGCCGAATATTATTCCCAAAGCTATAAGTAGTCCTGGCAGACTTACTTTATTATGTGAAGACATTTAAAGATTTTCAGCGTCAAAGGTATTATTCAGAATAACACCAAGCGCTATTTGGATATCAATTTTACTAGATAACTACAGCATTTCAGCCTTTGTAAATGATAATCTTGAAAACTGCACTTTAGAAAATGTAGTGCACCGATACGTTTTCATCTCATATCTATTGTCAATTTATCATCCTTGTTATATAAGATACCAACAGGGCAATACTTTGAGTAATCCTATATTTGGTGAATAATTTAATAGTTAACCCTTCCCTTTTTTATTATGAAAGCTGTTTCAACATTTCTCTTAGTCTTAAGTTTCTTTACTGTTTTTGGACAGGTGGATACCTTAAAAAAAGTTGATCAGCCGGAAAATGAATTGAAAATAGAACCGCTGATCATTCCAACGGCTTTAATGACTTATGGTTTTCTCCGCAATACAATTATGCCCATAAAGACGCTCGATATTTCTACCAGAAATGAAATCATGCAGAACCATCCAATGTTTTCAAGCAATGTTGATGACTACACACAGTGGGTTCCTGCCGGATCATTGCTTTTAATGAATGCAGCGGGAATGAAAACCGAGCATAAAATAAAAGACCAGGCTATCATTTATGTGATGTCAACCGTGTTGATGTCCGGTTCTGTTTTTACATTTAAGAAGGTTACCAATCAATACAGGCCTGATAGTTCATCAAGGAGTTCATTTCCATCGGGTCATACGGCCAATGCTTTTGTAGGTGCAGAGATGATTCACCAGGAATTAAAAAACACGCATCCCGTATTAAGCTATGCAGGGTATTTGATTGCTTCTACAACGGGTATTTATAGAATGCTCAATAATAGGCATTGGTTGTCTGATGTGATAGCAAGCGCAGGATTTGGCATGCTTTCTACCCGGGCCAGTTATTTTATATTTGGAAAATTTCATTCGGGAAAAGCAAACCGGAAACCGCCGGTGATTTAAACCTTTTCTTCTCCTTCCGATAGGTCTTCCTGCTTGTAGTATTTTCTAAAAAAAAAGTACATAGGTACACCTGTCAGCATCAGCACTATGCCAATACTTGCTTCACGAGGTTGAGTGATAAACGTATTGACAAACAACCCTATACAAAAAACAATCACAATTGCCGGCACAATTGGATACCCCCAAACTTTGTATGGACGAGGTGCATTAGGCATTTTTTTCCTTAAAATAAATACGCCCAGTGTTGTAGCACCATAATAAATAAATACAGCAAAAATAATCATGTCTGTTAGCTGGTCAAAAGTGCCGGACAATACGAGTAAACATGACCAACCACCTACAAATACCAGCGAATTGCCGGGTGCCTGGTATTTATTAATTTTTGCCGCAGACTTAAAGAACAAACCTTCTCTCGCCATTGCATAAAATGGTCGGCTGGTAGATAAAATAGTAGCATTTGTACAGCCCAAAGTGGTAATTAAAATGAGGATGGAAATGAACAATGCACCACCACTTCCCCAAAAGGTTCTTACTGCTTCTACGGCTGCTATCTGATTGCCACTCTGCTTTATGCTTTCCAATTGGGGAATGGTCAATACGGATAAATAGGTAGCATTTACCAATAAATAGGCGGCGATAATAATCATCACGCCAATGGTTATTCCTTTCGGTATGTTCTTCCTGGCATCCTTGATTTCTCCACCTACAAAACCGATAGATGCCCATCCCTGATAAGCCCAAAATGCAGCCAGCATAGCAGTAAATATGGCGCTGATGGTCACAGGTTTACCAGCTGTCGTGGACATGTCAAATGCGCTGCCTATAGATACATGTGTACTTGTAACACCCCCGATAACGATGACTACAATGCCTCCGAAAACCAATAATAAAATGGCGGTACTTAATCCGGCACCGGTTTTTATACCCATGGAATTGATCCAGGATAAAATGATGATCAAAACGATAGCTATCAACTTAACATTGAAATCCCTGAACGGATAAAATGCATCCCCGATACTAACATCTGCCCACGATGAAAAAATGGGTGGCAGGTGAACAATGTTGTTGAGTGATTGTGCAAATACATAAGCAATAGAAGCAACTCCTGCAGTCTGTATGACCGAAAACATAGACCAACCAAACATGAATGCAAAAAACCGGTTGTATATCTTTTTGTAATAAGCGTATTCGCCTCCAGTGTCTGCCAGCAGTCCGGCGACTTCTGCATTGGACAATGCCCCAAATAAACTAATCACACCGGCAAGCACCCAACATACCAATATCCAACCTGATGAATGTAGCACATCTGCCATAGGCGCTACCTTTTTATAAACGCCGGATCCAATAATGTTTCCTATTACTACCACCACCACAAGATTGAGGCCTAAGGATTTATTCAGACGTGCTTTAGCCATTCGATGTTTTTTTTTGAAGGTGCTAAAGATAGTAATTGAATGCTTCAACCCATTCACTCCTGTAAGGAATGCTTTTTTAAAAAATCTGATTTATATAATTATTTTTTTACTAATTTCAATTTCTGATTCTAATCTGTAATCATTTCACCGAAGTAGATTGCAATTGTTTAATACCCATAACCGCAACGTAATGCAAAATGGTTTTTCGATAGGTAAAAAGGAAATGAAAGTCAGCTATGTGCCTGCAAAAATTATTCATTCAAATAAGTACAACAGCAACTCAGGGTTTTTCTTTTTCAATATGTTTTTTAGTTCTTTTTGGCAAGACCTTGTTTTCCATATTGAAGAAACGGAACAAGATTTTCCGATCACGCTAAAGAATGTAAACATTGCAGCCTATCCGGGCCAGCAAGTCAAATTAATCACCATTGACAGCACAGCCGTCGGCTTTATAGACAATACCACCAAAGAATACAGCTACTTTACCAATCATTTGCCCCAGGTTTTAGAGGTAGGTCTCAGCATCAAATGGCTTGTTATTCTGGGTATTGTTGCATTGACAATATTGTATCTGTTGTTCAACTTTGGAACAGAGCAAGCTTTTATAGCCTTCTTATTTTTCATACCAATTGCATGGTGGTTATACAATCGTATTTTTAATTACTATGTAGAAAGAAAAATTGATAAAATCATTCTTTCTGGGGAGTTTGCATAATGTAAATGCCTTTTTATGCTGGTTTTTTGGATTGAAGCCAAGAGATTCCGTTTTATAAAGCACTTCTCTGTTAAACATTCCGTCTTTCAGTAGCAGTCAACCCATTCTCCACTTATTTTTGCGCAAACCCTCAATGTTTGAAACACCTAGCATCCATCAATAAATATTTCTGGAAATACCGGGTAAGGTTTTTTGTTGGCATTTTATTCGTCGTTGCTTCCAACTACTTTGCTGTATTGGCACCACAGGTTACAGGCTATGTAGTCAACAAGGTGCAAGAACGATTGCCCCATGCCAAACCCATTATCCGCAAGGCAACTGACGATCCTTTGGTACATTCCTTTGTTTCATGGATCGAATCATTACAGATCAGCTTTTTGCAATTGGTAGCCATCTGCAGCGTCATTATTTTGTTGTTGGCATTGATGCGGGGTGTACTCATGTTTTTTATGCGGCAGACCATTATTGTCATGAGCCGCCACATAGAATTTGACCAGAAAAATGAAATCTTTCAGCATTACCAGGTATTGGATACCAATTTTTACAAAACCCACAGCACCGGCGATATGATGAATCGCATAACCGAAGATGTGAGCAGGGTAAGAAGCTATACAGGCCCGGCTATTATGTACCTCATCAACCTCATCACCCTCATCGCTTTTTGTGTAGTCAACATGGTGCGAAAAGATGCCATGCTCACCATATATGTTTTGGCACCATTGCCTATATTGGCCGCTACTATTTATATTGTCAATCAGATCATACATAAGAAAAGCGAGAAAATACAGGGCTTGCTATCCGACCTTACTACCAATGCGCAGGAGAGTTATTCAGGCATCAGGGTCATCAAATCATTTGTACAGGAAAAGGCCATGATGGGCTTCTTTGCCAGCAATAGTGAGGAATACCGTAAAAATGCCATTGAATTGGCAAAAGTAGAATCCATTTACTTCCCGAGCATGGCATTGTTAATAGGGTTGAGTACGTTGGCTACCATTCTTATCGGCGGCCTGCAGGCGTTGCACGATCCACAAAAGGTAGGCCTGATAGTGGAGTTTGTCATTTATATCAACATGTTACAGTTTCCTGTAATGGCAATTGGTTGGGTAGCCAGCATGGTACAGCGGGCCTCGGCATCGCAAAAAAGATTGAATGAGTTTTTGGATCAAAAACCTGCTATTGAAGACGCAGGTACTGCTATTCATTCCATTTCGGGCAATGTTCATTTCAACAATGTAAGTTTCACGTATCCCCATACAGGCATAGAAGCCCTCAAAAACTTTAACCTCAACATCGAGCAAGGGGAGAAGGTGCTTGTACTAGGAAGAACAGGCAGCGGCAAATCTACCATTGCCCAACTTTTGCTAAGAATGTACGAACCACAACAGGGAACCATCTCTATAGGAGGCAATCCTCTGACTGCGGTTTCGCTTAAATACCTCCGCCAACACATCAGTTATGTACCGCAGGATGTATTTTTATTTAGCGATACGGTAGCCAACAACATAAGTTTTGGATTAGAGAAAGGCGACGATGAAACCAAAATAAAACAGGCAGCAAGAAGGGCAAGTGTAGATACAGAAATACTGCATTTCCCCAAGGATTATCAAACCATGGTAGGAGAGCGCGGCGTAACCCTGAGTGGCGGGCAAAAGCAAAGACTGTCCATAGCAAGGGCACTAATGAAACCCGCCGACATAGTGGTGTTTGATGATTGCCTGAGTGCTGTAGATACCATTACAGAAAATGCTATCATGACCAATCTTTATGAATACCTCAAGGATAAAACGGCCATCATCATCACCCATCGCATTTTTACACAGCTCCGTTTCTATACCATTGTTGTCATAGAAGACGGAACTATTGTAGAGCAGGGAAATCATGAAACGCTCATGGAAAAAAACGGATTTTATGCAGAATTATACAAGAAACAGTCGCTGCAACCTATAGAAACGCAACAATAAACAGAAAACAATTTTTCAAAAATTTTGGTAATTGGAAAGTAATTATATATTTGTGTTTCATTGTTTTAATAAACCCTTAACATCAAACCGACTATTGTGAATTACGAGAACAACGAACAAAAGATTGAAAGTGTGTACAGCCAAAGAGTGAGGGCAGGCAAAAGAAGGACTTACTTTTTAGATGTGAGGGTCACCCGTAGCAATGACTATTTTCTTACGATTACCGAAAGCAGAAAACGATTTGACGACAACGGATACGATCGCCACAAAATATTCTTGTACAAAGAAGATTTCAATAAGTTTTCCAAGGCATTAACAGAGGTAATAGATTACGTAAAAACCGAACTGATGCCCAATTTCGATTTCGACGCCTTTAACCATGACAACTATGAGGAAAATGGTACAGCAAACGTAGCGGTAAATGAAGCAACTGTTGCCGCAATTACAAAAGAACCCGCCGACATCATAACCGAAGAAGTGATGGCAACACCTGAGGTTGTTGACCACTCTACACAAGTGGTAGATAAATGGTAGGCTAATAACAAAAAACTAATTTTATAAATGATTATCATTATCTAAAAAGTGATGGTCTTTTTTTTGTTGACCAACAGCATCGCTATATTCAGCATGTTTGCGTCTTTTGGTTTGAATTTAGATCTTTTTCATTTTGCATTACTCCTAATTATATTGGGTGAAGGGGGGTGTTTAAAAATAGAATTTTGTGGATAATTGTAAAAGGAAAGCGTAGTGTCATTTCGTTGCTTCTGGGTTTTCAGGCTCTATGTGCGTAATTGTCTCCGCTCTCTTTTACAGTTGCTTCAAATCCATTTTTAGAATAGTAGGCAATAAGCTTTCGTGCTTGGCAAAGGGCTTAGGCAATTGCTAGCTTGGTTCAAGTCCTTGAATATTAGTTTAAAGAATGCTGGTTTGTGCTAGAGTATACGGGTGGTTTTGAGTGCCCTCCCATTCTTCGCCTTCCCATCCTCCGCCTCGACCTTCTCCATTTTCACTTCGCCTTCTTCATTTTACAATTTTACAATTTTCACATTTGCCCTTTACCTCACTTTTTTCATAAAGACCTGCAGAATAGTTAGCAACCTGTATATTTGCCGCTTATCTATTTGATTATGTCAACAGTTTTACAACAGTTAAAAGAAACTACAGCGTTTATAAAAGCCCGTTATAGTACCACACCTGTAGTAGGTATCGTACTTGGTAGCGGCCTCGGCAATTTTACCGCCGAAATGCAAATCGAACACGAAATCCCTTATGGCGAAATACCCAACTTTCCCATCAGTACAGTAGAGGGGCACTCCGGTAAACTCATCTTTGGCGAGTTGGGAGGAAAGAAAGTAGTAGCAATGGCGGGTAGATTTCACTTCTACGAAGGCTACACCGGTGCACAGGTTATATTTCCTGTCCGGTTAATGAAAATGCTGGGCGTTGAAACCTTGTTGTTGTCTAACGCTGCAGGTGCGGTTAACCAACATTTCAAAGTCGGAGATTTAATGATCATCAACGATCACATCAGTTTCTTCACTTTTAATCCATTAATGGGTAAAAATGAAAGCGAACTAGGCCCTAGATTTCCGGATATGTCCGAACCATATTCGCATGCATTGATTGCAAAAGCAAAGACTATCGCTGAAAAACTGGAAATACCCGTACACACCGGCGTTTACATAGCTGTTACAGGCCCTACATTCGAAACCCGGGCTGAATATCACTTCATTAAAATGGCAGGAGGCGATACAGTAGGCATGAGTACCGTGCAAGAATGTATTGCAGCCAACCACATGGGTATGAAAGTTTTTGCCATGAGTGTAGTAACCGATTTGGGCATTAGAGAAGATGAAAATGTAATAACACATGAAGAAGTATTGGAAGCAGCCAAACATGCTGAACCAAAGCTTACAGCTATTTTCTCCAATCTGATAAAAGAACTATAATCTCTAAATAACTGGATATGAATTAAAACGCCTCTATATGAGGCGTTTTATGTTTTCCTTTGACCTGTTTGCACTTACTTTGCACCTCACTTTCTCAGCATCAATGCATAAACTGTCTTTATTTTTAATTTACGCTTTACTCATTGTTTTAATAAGCGGCACCAAAGCAGGTGCCCAGACTGACCTCCCAGGTAACATTCAAAAGGGTCAAAGCCAGGTGAGGTATGATGCACAAGGCAGAATGATCCAATTGCCCAATAGAAATGGCAATACAGACTCATTAAAGCACCGGAATAGCAACGAGGATTCAATCACCATCTACTATAGATTTTTTGACTCAACACGTATTCGGCAGTTAGATTCTACCATTAACAACTTTCCGACCCGCTTTCCGGTACCCTTCACTTATTTTACTTTAGCAGGATATGGAACTGCAGCCCGTTCATTGTTGTTTAGTCCAAACCTAAAACCCGGTTTTGACCCAGGCTTTCATGCCTTTGATATTTATAAATTAAAAGTAGAGACCACAAAGTTTTACCAAACCACCAGGCCTTATACCGAGTTGGGATACCTGCTTGGAAGCAAAGCCGAACAAACCGTTGACATTATTCATACCCAAAACGTGAAGCCAAATTTCAACATGGCCTTCCAATACAGGCTGATCAATGTGCCGGGAAATCTGCAAAATCAAAATGCCAACCACAACAGCATCAGGCTCAATGGCAATTATCAAAGCCTTAATAAGCGCTATAGTATTTACGGTATTTATTTAAGCAATAAAATAGCGGTGTCTGAGAACGGAGGCGTACAAAATGACAGCTTGCTAAAAGATTTTCGATTTACCAATAGGTATTTAATTCCCGGAAGGTTGTCAGGTGCTGATAATCCACAACGAAATCCGTTTAATACCCGAATTGTAACAGGTAATGTGTATTCCGAAAACACTTTTTTACTAAAACAGCAGTACGATTTTGGTCAGCAGGATTCTTTGGTTGTAAATGACTCTACGGTTATTCGGCTATTTTATCCTCGAATTAGAATGCAGCATACCCTAACCTACACAGGGCAATCCTTTGAGTTTAGAGACCTTTTTGAAGGAGCGAACAAGATTCAGAATTACGATACATTCTTCAATGTAAAGCTTCCCGGCGATTCTCAATTTGTTTTCAGAAATGCCTGGAAAGATTTGCAGAATGATTTCAGCATTGTATCCTTTCCAGAGAAAAATAACCTGAATCAGTTTATAAAAGCAGGCATTACCGTTCAAAATTTATCTGCAACGTTTAGTGATACCTTATTTAGAAAAGATAATAATATTTTTCTGAATGGCGAATACCGAAACAGGACACGAAATCAGAAATGGGACATTGAAGCAAATGGTAAATTCTATGTGAACGGCTTCAACAGTGGTGATTATCTGGCCCGAGCAGATTTAAAACGATTCATCAGCAAAAAGCTTGGTTATATGGAATTGGGTTTTCAGAATGTTAATCGGACACCCTCTTTTATATACGAGAATAAAAGCGCATTTCCTGTACGTTTTCAGGGCAATTTAAACAAAGAGAATATTACCCGGTTAAATGCATCTATTGTGAATGATGTAAACCATACCACGCTGAATGGGGAGTATTACTTGGTTAGTAATTACACCTACTTTGATAGCTTTTTTACAGCTAAGCAGGAATCATCATTGTTTAATGTACTTCATTTGTCGGCTACTAAAACATTTAAGAACATTTGGAGAAATCTAAGCCTTTATGCAGAAGTTCATTTGCAAAAAACTACAGGAAATGCACCGGTGAATCTGCCACTTATTTTCACGACCAACCGGTTGGTTTTTGAAGGAGTTTACTACAAGAATATGAACTATGCTTATGGTTTTGAAGTTACCTATCATACTCCTTTCAAAGCGGATAATTATTCGCCATTTTTAGGACAATTTTTTTATCAGAACAATACGACCATCAATAACAGGCCAACAATTAATGCGTTTTTCCATTTTCGGATCAAAACATTTAAGGCTTTCATTAGAGGCGAAAACCTAAATTCATTCGGAAATAACGCAGGTAGTGTCGGGTTCAATACTAATAATCTTTCAGCGTCTCATTACCCACAACCGGGATTGTTGATAAGAGTAGGTGTATGGTGGACTTTCATTAATTAGGAATTGGATTTCTAACGTAATCGTTAAATGATTGTTGCCATTGTACTTTCTCTTGTATATTTGGTTATGAAACATTTTATCAGATTTACTATACTCCCCATTTTATTTGTTTTTGCCAGTCAGCTTGTATATGCACAACCATCAAAAGGTACAGTGGCGCCTGATATTTCGTTATACAATACCAAAGGAGAACTAGTAACATTGTCTTCGCTGAAAGGAAAAGTAGTGTTGCTGGATTTTTGGGCATCGTGGTGCGGACCTTGCAGACAGAACAATAAAATGTTGAAGGAAGTGTACGCAAAATACAGCACAAAAGGATTTGAAATCTATTCAGTTTCCATTGATGGCAATCCCAGGGCGTGGGAGCGTGCTATTCAGCAGGACAACACAACATGGCTGCATGTAATAGATCCTTCAGCTGCAAAAGGCAATGAACTAACCCAAATATGGAATTTACGCTTTATCCCATCCACCTTTCTATTGGACAAAGAAGGAAAGATTGTAGCCAAAGGTTTGAGCGAAAATGAACTGGAAAAGCGGTTAGAAAAGATGCTTTAAACTATTTTTCAAAGAAAACAACTGATCCACCAACCCAACTTTTATCTTTATTATACCTGACACCAATCATTTTACCTTTACTTATTCTTGATAGATTGTTGGTAGCTATCGGTCTTGGCTCTCCATCCTTCCAAAAGTAGAATACCCTTATTTCGGCTTTGGCCGGTCCATCAGGCGTTTTGATGATGTCGGCATATTTCACTTTTCGTTGCAATATCCAATTCTCCGGGTACTTTACTTTATCTAAATCTTCCTGAGTGAGGTCAATAACTACACCTTGACCGGCAAAAGAAAATAGCGGCTTTAATACATAGTTCTCAAGATCTGTTGGTACTTGCTTTACCTCGTTTAAAAACCAGGTTTCGGGTACATAGGGGTGCTTTATAAATGGAAGTGAATACTTACTAATTCTAAAAAACCAATTAGGGTGGGGTACCCATTCTACATCAAGGTCTTGCAATAATATTTTGCCTTTTTCCTGAACCTCAGGCGTTTGTTGTTGCAGATCGTCGAAGATAACCCGGTTATAAATCCTTTTAATTTCTATTTCTACGCCGTCTTTTTCGTAATACAATTTACTGCCTTTGTGAATAAGAGCAGTAAGGCATAAAACCTTTAATCCTACATATTCTTCAGTAAAATAAAAATCAACTCTTGTCTTTTGTTTTTCAGGAAATATCTCCAATAAAATGACATTTTCCGGTTGATGTCCATTTAGCAATATATCTTTCAGCAGTTGGATGTAAGTTTCCTTTGTGAAACCATTAAAATAATTATCAAAGTTATCCGGAACATTAAATACTTTCTTAGCTATTTCTGCCTGATAAGATTGAAAAGCAAATAGGGTAGGGAAGCCCTGCATTTCTATAAGCTGAGGCTCTAGTCCGCCTTCGGCATTTTCACAAACACCAAAGTCAAAAGCTATAAAATTGGAGACACCTTCTTCTCCAGGAACATTTAATCCTTCCGGGATAGCTTTTTTAGACTCTTCCCTAAACTTTGGAGTAACAATTACATCTACTATGCTTTCACATGCAGCTAGCATTTTGGTGGTAAATGCTTTGTCGCAATATATAGGGGTTTCAGCTATTCTGAAATCAAGTGTACCGGGATGCGGTGCATGTAGTTGGGTCAAATAATCCTGATATTTTTCTTCTGTAAATGATGCATTAAACTCGTCTCTGATTGAAGGTACCATGCTGAATATTTTTATAGAGGTGTAAAATAAAAAATCCCTGCTAATTTTGCAGGGATTTTTTTATCAGAAAAAAAAT
>JANPHE010000082.1:0-9067 GCA_031424295.1 Segetibacter sp.
TGCTTCTATTCCCCTATAAGGTCCCACCGTTTGAGAAAACCAGAACAAGCTAAGTACATTTGAATTGCCAGGAATAATACTTTGAAGAAACCGCTTGCTGAAGACATTGTTTACAGGTAAAAAACATTTCCCAATATATAATTTTTCATATGCTGCACCAATTAGAGGTGAGCCTGCAGTAAGATAATTGCATAAAGGAATGAACATGTCTTCAATATTAATTACATGTTGTTTTTGGCGACTTTCCCATTCCTTAAAATCACCCCTATGAAAATCTTCAGCATCAAACCCAGCTTTAGTTTTCCACTTTTTAGCGCCAGCGGTTGCAGCCGGCAATGCACCAATATTGTGGGCAATATACAAGTCTGCTTTTGTTTTACGCGCTGCAGTTATGAGATAAGAAGTTACTCTAGAAGTAGATGAAACGGTTTTCCAGCCTGTTTTTGCGTAAATAAATTTATTTAACTTGTGAAAAACTCTTGAAAGGTTGTAGTTGAATTTATCATAAAAAGGACTTCCCCCGACCATTGTAAAATCAGACAGATGAAGAGTACCTTCCGAGAACAGCTTATTGTCTGCCTCTACAGCCCAATGCTGCCAATAGCTATAAAATACATTTACATCATAGCCGGCTTCTTTCAAGGCCTGATATTCCTTTACCATACGAGGATTGGTTGAAGGTTGCCCAGTAGTAAGAATGATGATTTTAGAATTCTTCAAATTCAGTTATGATTTAATTCCTTCAACATAAAGTGAATAAGGTTTGTGATTTTTCTGATCATTTACCAAAAGCGGGTTTGAAGACACTCCAAATTCTTCCCGCTTAATAATCGGAAATCCAACCCTTTTCAAAAGGTGAGACATCGCTGTAAAATCGTACCCAAACTTGTGTTCGCCCCCTTGCCTGAATGTGCGTGTCATTAAATCAGCTTCACCCCATTCTTCCGAAAATTTATCATCAATGCCAACAATTGACCAATCGTGCTTATAGTATGCGGTAATAAATTTTTCAATATCCGGTACAATAATTCTCACAACTCCTCCAGGCTTTAATACCCGAAGACATTCTTTTAAAAAAGGTATTGCTTCGTATTCTCTATCCATATGCTCTACCACATGCTCACATCTGATTACCTCTACGCTTGCTGATTTAAAAGGGATTTTTTTTCTGCAGTCATAGGTAAATGATACATTCTTAAGCATATCAGCATCAATGTTTACCCACCCTTCTTCTCCAAATGGTCCCGCACCTATGTTCAAATAAAGATTGTCTTGTGAGCCAAATTTCTTAATTCTATTTAATTTAAAAGGATTAAACCTACTTCCAAGTCTTATAAAAAAAAGCTTCATTTCATACCGTATTGTTTCAAATAGTTCGTTGCTCAATCCGGTAAGTTTAAGAAGTCTGGCTTTGTTTTCTTTCATTTCAGGATATTAAATGTTTTTTATTCTTCTTACTGCAACTTTACTTTCATAGAAAGCGAGGTATTGCTTTGCAATTTCTGTTTTATTAAACCGCACTTCAACACTTTGCCTAATCACCTTTCTATCTAAACTACCAACTAATGATACTTTTTGAATCATTTCTTCAATAGTATTGCAAACGTAACCCGTTACATTGTTTTCAACAACTTCCGGCACGGCACCTGTTCCAAAACCAATCACAGGCGTACCACATGCCATAGCTTCAGCCATCACAATTCCAAATGGTTCATTCCATTGAATAGGCATTAAAAAAGCAAGCGCTTTTCCCAAAATTTCGTTTTTCTGTTCGTCGTTCACTTTCCCTATATAAATAATTCTGTCATTAAGGTAAGGCTTCACTTTTTCATTAAAATAGGATTGTTTATCTGCCGGAATATTCCCGGCAATTATTAAACGCTTACCCGCCTTTATTGCCACTTCCACTGCAATATGGGTTCCTTTTATTTCTTCTATCCTACCCAGGAAAACAAGCGGTGCATCTTTTTCTATTTGGGTTCGCAAATTATATTTATCAACGGGTACAAAATTGTAAACAGCATGCGCTTCTGCGAAAGGCTGTATCTTATCTGATATATAGTGGCTGCACCCTGTAAAAGCGATGGACCCTTTCTTTGAGAGGGCAACAGCTTTTTTTATCTGCTTCACCGATGGCTCTCTTTGATAGCTCATTATTTTTGGAATACTCAACGGCATGATTGCAGTCATGTATGCCAGGCGACTGAAACTATGAACGATGTCAAACTTTTGGGAATAAACCAATCTTGTCAATTGCCAGCTATTTTGTATAATATCAAATGGCTTTTGACTTCTGCTTCCCTTCCAACCAATTAATTTACAAAGAACTTTAGATTTAGGATTAGCACACAACGTAACATCGTGTCCAAGGTTACAATACTCCTCAATCAAGCCATCAACGATTCGTTCGATACCTCCATACAATCCTGGCGGAACAGGTATTTCTGGATCACAGGTTAGTAGGATTTTCAACAAAATAAATTAAGAGGTCTTTTGTAAATGAGTTAGTAATAAAACTACCAGGGTTTTTTTTTCTGATAAATTCTCGAAAGCCTTCTTGCAGCTTTCCACCCAAATAATCTGGAAACAACATTGTAGATTTTACCCGATCTGGTAAACTCCATATAGTACTTTGGAAACTGTTTTAAGCGTCTTTCAATTAGCTTGACATACATGGTATGTTTAGGGTAAGCCCATTCCAGAATCATCATATATCCCTGAGACACACGCTTTCTTATTGCTTCGCTATTCTCCATTTGCAGCATCCATTTTGCTGAAAGGTCTATTGACAAAATAGCCGATTTAATTCCCTTTTTTGAAAGGTCGCTACTAAGCGACATTTCAGAAATATTACTTCTGTAAAACGTATAACCTGTATCTGCAAACTTCAGGCGTTTCGTATGGTTAAAAATTCGGGTAAAAAATTCGGTATCGTTGATTAATGAAAGTCGTTCATCCCATAAGCCTGTTCTATGCAATAAAGTTGTGGGCAATAACCATAGCCCACACTGTACCATTGGGGGCTTTTCTTTCCACATAATGTATTCAAGTGGTGAACAATCTTTATGAATGGTATGAGGGTCAGATAAGTCAATTTCTACAGGCAAAACATTGTTATAAAAACGGCGCCATTCAATGAAAGAAATTACATTATCGTTTTCATTTTGCAAAGCTGCCACTTGCCCTGATATTACATCTTGTTGAAGTATATCATCGGCATCATAAAACTTAATGTATTTGCCGCTGGCTTTTTTAAAACCCGCATTTAATGCAGCACATTGTCCTCCATTTTCCTGTTTGTAATAGCTTATTCTTTTATCAGCAAAGGATTTTATAATACTTTCTGAATTATCTTTTGAACCATCATTAACAACAATAATTTCAAGATTAGTATAGGTTTGTGATAGCAGGCTATTTAGCGTATCAGCTATATACTTTTCTCCATTGTAACATGAAACAATTATTGAAACGAGTGGAAGCAATGTGTAATTAAAAGATGAGCATAATTATGATCAGATTGGAGAGAAACTATTTATTCTTAGAGAAAAGAGCTAGCAACTTTGCTCTCCATTCATAAGCTTTGTATGGTGCTACAGCATATAGTATCTTAAACAGTTCAGAACCTCCTGGACTGGTCTGTGGATAAATTTTCCGGGCTGCCAATACTGACCCCTTAGTTGTTTCCCAATCATCCGCCGAAGCAGCAAACGTGGCATTTGCTAACAACTGTTCAGCAATTTCCTTATTGTATTTTCCAGATGTATTTTCAATTACATACTTCCAAACATTAAGGGCAGCTTTAGCACATTTAGCACGATTACCACCTGACATACTGCTTTCATGCCAATAGTTAATACAAGTCAATTCAGGATCGTAGCCAAAGCTAAGTCCTTTGATAGTAGCTCGGGAATAAAAGGCCCTGTCTTCATTGTATAAAACAGTTGGGTCTGTATTGAATCCTCCTATTTCCAAAAAAGATTTTTTTCTTACTACAGCAAAATTCACAAGCTTATTAGTGATACTAAATTTAATTGGGTCAGCCTTCATAGCTGCAATATCATATTTTGGTTCGGATATAAACAGATTGCTTTCATGGACAACATAATGGAAGTGCATAAGAATTATATCTGGCACCTCATTTTTATCTATCCAACGGTGGGCAACTGTTGTAAAATTGGACAATAAGTCATCGTCAGCATCGTGAAAATGTAGCCAATCACTTTTTGCTATTTCGGCTAACCGGTTTTTCCCACTACTACATCCACGATTCACATCGCCTTCTACCACAATTGCTCCATATTGTTTTGCGACTTCAGCAGTATTGTCAGTGCTACAATCATTGTAAACCAATATCTCATCAAAGGGAATAATTTGAGCCTTTGCCGAAGTCAACAACTTTGGCAGTAGTTTAGCTGCATTATAACCCGGTATACAAAGAGCCAAGGAAGGCACTATATCAATTTATTTTTGAGACAATTTGGACATATCGTTCAACCAAGCTCTCAAAGTTATCATCTCTTCTGGTTGAACAACCTTTTCTTTTAATAATGCTGTATAAGCATTATAAATATTGTCAGCGATACTATCGTTTTTGTTTATTGCTGAGGAAACAATATCAATGATCTTTGCTCCAGTTTGATACATGGGAACTTCTGATTTAAAGTCTTCCAAATAATTATGAGGATTCCTCTTTTGAATAACCGTTGCATCAACAAAACCCACATTATAATTGTACAACCACATTATAGGTTGTGCAATTAAACCACGCAAAATGTCTGTAAATCTAAATGTCACGTAAGTTGGCAAATACAATAAAGGAAAAAGTTCCTTTCTAAACATTGTATTTTGAGAGTTAAATGGGCTCACAATACCATGAGATAATACAACAGGATTTCGTGTATTGAAGAAACAAGGATTGTTATTTGTCAAACGATAAACAGCATCAACATCTGGATCATCATCTGCCAAACCTTGCCAAATTCCAACATTACAATCCTGAATTTGTATATGTTTCTCCAAATTAAAAGATGTTTTAATCAAATCGAGCGGTAAACCCCTTGGCCAAATGAATTGGTCAGTAAACAACTGATAAATGTTAACAAAATCGTTAAGTCCGCTTACACAATCGTAACGGCCGTTAAATGCCGGAAATGACCAACCAGCTTTAGGAATATTGTCATCATCTGTATCAATTATGAATGACGCACCATGTGAAATTGCTTCCAAATAACCAATCATTTTTCGACAATAATGATTAAATGGCAAAACCTGAGCCAGCTCCCACTGAGACTTTTCTTGGTTTGCAATAGAAAGAAACCCAACATTTTTACAGAACCAATCACCAGGTGTCTTTTTGTCCCCTACAACAAACAACCGATATTCCTTCATCTCTGAAAAAGCTATAACTGCTTCTGTTGGGTAAAAGATGGATGTAATTACAATTGCTTTATTGTTTATCTTGTCCATTGTGAAATTTTAATTGGATGGATATATAATTTTTTCGGAAAATCACCTAATAATGAATTTAAATTGCTTCTATACTTTTCAACCAGTATCCAATCTTCTTCATTCCATAAACCAGTACCTTGCATCTGCAATTCCTTTTCCTGTACAATATGCTGTGCGCATAGTACCAGTGCCGTTGGTAAGCCTACCTCAACAAACAATGAAGCGCTTGCAAATAAGCCACAATAATGGCAAAACTGTCTTATACTATTACGACTTACAATGCACAAATCGGAATAACTCGAAACCAAAGGATACTCAATAACGATATCTTTTGTTCCGTTTTTTAAAGCCATCAACTTGTATCTTGAATACTCAATTAAATCATGAAGGCTACGGCATTTGGCCATTTTTTTTCGGGGATATACCTTAAAATGATTAACTGGATTGGAGTTTAATCCGAAGCGATGAAAACACTTTTGGGCTTCTTCAACTGAGGGAAGTTGTTTATCAATTTCAATTCCCCTGGTCTTAACCTTAAAGTTGCACGCATTTTCCATCCAATTCCATGGCGATTCAAAATCAGAGAGGTTAATTAAATCGGGAATGAAACATGAAATATCACTCAAACGAAAATGGTCTCTTATGTTTTCTTCATTGATATCAACATGCAAAAATAAATCGTCAGCAATGAAAACATAGTGGCTGTATTTTTCGTTGAAAAAGGTTTTATATCCTTGAGCGATATATCCTTGAAAATAAAACGAATTTTCATAAACCGCAATTACATTTTCCTTTTCACCTAAGTAAAAAGGAACGAGATGAAATATATTTTTAAATCTTTTGCTATAAATACTCTCAAGAATTTCAATATTTTGGTTATACTGATGGTTATATATAAAAATAAGTGCAATTTCATTCATAGCATGATAATTTCAATTATTAATTAATAATTGCTTCAATCATATCTTTTATACTAAAATTAGTTTTCTTCAATAATTCTTTGCACTTTGGAATGCTTCGGGTTTGTCGGAAATATTTAACAAAGTTAACTAAAAATCTACGCTTATTCTTTTTCATTAACCAATCTTTTTCTCTACTAGTAAGAAATAGATTTAATTCGTTTAAGGCATCATTGAGGTAATTGTAGTTGTTGAAGAGGTAGCTGTAATAATTGTTTATTTCCTGCCCTTCATGCCTCCTGTAATGATGAAACTCAAAGGGCAATAATACCGTCGGTGTCTGGGAAACAGCTTTCAAGTTAAAATACATGTCACTAGCTGGGCCATATTTTGCAGTAAACCCATTTATTTTCTCAAAAAAAGATCGCTTGATAATAGTGCCGCCTGGACCAATCCCTAATGTCGAAATTTTAAAAAAATGAGCTCGTATGGTTTGAGCACTTGGAGCAAGAGTAGCCTCTTTAACATAATAATTCATTATGCCAAAATTACCCTCTGGGAAAAGGCTCATGCAATGCACACATTTTTCAATGCCGTCGGTATAAATAGTATCATCAGAATCAACGTGCATAATGTAATATCCATTAGCATAGGTAGCCGCCTTGTTTCGGTTGCCATAATCTCCAAGATTTTTTTCATTGACGTAAACCTTAATCCTTCTGTCTTTTTTTTCATAATTCTGTGCAATGGAAACAGTTTCATCTTTAGAAACATCATCAACAATAATAAGCTCTAAATTGGTGTATGTAGAAGCTAATACACTTTCAATAGCTTCGGCAATGTATACTTCGCGATTATAAGAAGTCATTAAAACGCTAACCAAAGGCAGGTCCTGCATATTTACACAATGGCTTTAATCACCCGGTCGTTAGAGTTTGTCTGTCGACCCTGTGGAACTGTTGAACAAAAAAATTTCAAGCCTTTTTCAACCGCACTTACTCCCATCCAATTCAATAATCTAAAGACAATTGCGGATAAAAGATGTGCTGTGTGACGGACTATATTGTGCCAAATCCAATAGATTTTTTGCCAAACACCAATTTGCTTCCTTTTCATAATGCTATAAGTATTGACAGCAATAGGCATAAAAATGTTAGGAATATCTGGTACACTTTTGAAGTTAATCAACAACCCATAGTTTATGATGTAAACGACCTTGAAAGTGTATCTAAAATCGTGATGATGATAATGATAAACCAAAAGAGAAGAATCTCGTATTAGCTTAAACCCTTTACTCAATGCATCCAATGCCCACAAAGCATCTTCAGCAAAGTCAACACGTCTGAATGGCACAGCCAACAAAGCTGTTCGCCTATACATAGCATTAACATCGTCCCATCTACAATATTGTAATTGTTGTTTCGGTGCAAGTTTTAAAAATTCATTACCCGGAAAATGAAATATCTCAGGAACAGGCTTAGAGAATCGCTGAAACCAAACCGCAGGATTTTTATCCAAATCCATAGGTACTCCCTGAATACCATTTACTCCTTGTACATCATTATCGTAAAAATAAGAAACCATTCGCTCCAGCATTTCAGGATCGGCCATCATGGAATCTTGCACCGTATAATATAGCAGGTTGCCTGAAGCTGCTTGTGCGCCTGTGTTTCTTGTACCTCCGTGGCTAAAAGTTCCAGGGGCAATATGGACAATTTTTGCCCCGAAAAATGAAGCAATTTGAAGGCTTTTGTCACTACTGTTTGAGTCGAGAATTATTATTTCAACATTGTTGCCAATTGTCTGCTGCCGTATACTTTGAAGACATTTTCGCAAAGTCCCTTCACCATTTTTTACAGGAATAACAACAGAAACGGAAAGCATAAACGTGTTAGAAAATTAGTTTTATAAACGCTTTTAAACCTAATAAAATATCGCTTTTTACTGATTGAAGTGCAATTGCTTTTAAATACTCTTTACGGTTTACATCCTTCTTCGGCAATCTGATGGCCAAAGCATAAAGGTTTTGATAGTATTGCTTACCAATTAATTTTCGATGCGTTTCCAAATCTAACGATTGCATAAAATACTCAAAGATTCTATGCTTACTTTTCAATTGATCAACCACAGAAATTTTAGAATACATGCTTGCTGAACGAACCCTATAAACAGCAGAAACAAAATCAAGATAAGTAGCATATCCTTTGCGAAGCAAGAATACATAAAGCGGCCAATCTCCCATTGGCAGGCCTTCAAAAGTATGACTAGAGAAATCAACCAACCCATTACGAAACATGACCGAACAATTGGGTGCTACATTTCCTATCAGCAAATCATTTAGCTCGTAATTTTTATCTTCAATCTTTACCCAATAAGGCTTAATTTCATTGGTGTCATCATCAAAAACCTTAACATTGGTGAAACACATTGCTGCTCCATTGTTGTCTTCCATAAAATCAACTTGTTTTTGAAGTTTATTTTCATCGCACCAATAATCATCTCCTTCGCAAATGGCAATGTACTTACCCTGGGCCTTTTGAAAAAGCAATCTGGTAAGCGTGTTAACTCCTTTTGAATATTGATTATCCTTTTGATAAATTGCTTTAATAATGTTCGGATACTTTGTTTCATACTCTTTTACAATAATTGCAGTATCATCAGTTGAAGCATCATCATTTATTAAAACCTCGAATTTAAAATTGACCTTTTGCGATAAAAAA
>JANPHE010000083.1:0-6428 GCA_031424295.1 Segetibacter sp.
CCATTTCTTCACCTCCTCCTGCCCTTCCCGGCCCACCATGAACCATTAATGGCATTGGGGAACCATGTCCGGTACTCTCCTTGGCACTGTCTCTGTTGAGCACTAATATACGGCCATGATTGCTTGCTGCACCTATTGTAAAATCTCTTGCAGTGGTGGTTTCATTGGTTACTATTGAGCATACCAATGATCCTTTACCCATTTTGGACAATTCTATAGCCTCATCCAAATTGCTGTAAGGCATCAAAGTACTTACGGGACCAAAAGCTTCTACCTCGTGGCTGTCTTTGTACTTAAAAGGCTCACTATTCAGCATGAGGATTGGTGACATAAATGCGCCTTTGTCCCTATCCCCTCCTACAATATCAAACGTCTCGAGATTGCCATAAACGATGGGTGTATTGGCACTCATTTTCTTTACCCTGTCAATAACAACACCCATCTGCTCTCTGTTTACCATGGCACCCATGCGTACACCTTCCACTTGTGGGTTTCCTATAGTCGTTTTGGATAGTTCTTTTCCCAAAGCTATCTGCACATCCTCAATCAACTTTTCGGGAACAATTATTCTTCGGATAGCTGTACATTTCTGCCCGCATTTCACAGTCATTTCTTTCCGAACTTCCTTTATAAATAAATCAAATTCTGGAGTGCCGGGTACTGCATCTTCTCCCAGAACGGAGGCATTCAAACTATCGGCTTCCATTGTAAATGGAACGGCTTCTTCTACAATTCTTGGGTGAGCCTTCAACTTTTTTCCTGTGGATGCCGAACCGGTAAATGTCACTACATCCTGGTAAGTAACGTGGTCTAATATGCCGATTCCGGAACCCATTACAAGTTGCAAAGCACCTTCGGGCAATAAGCCGGAAGCTTCTATTTCCTTCATCACAGCTACGGTAAGGTAAGATGATGGGATAGCAGGTTTTACAATGGCAGGCATACCGGCCAACAAGTTAACTGCTATCTTCTCCAGCATACCCCATACAGGAAAATTATAGGCATTGATGTGAACGGCTACGCCTTCTTTGGGCACCAATAGATGATGACCGATAAAAGTACCTTCCTTGCTTAATTTAGCAGGTTCGCCTTCTACAAAATATGGAAGATCGGGAAAGAATTTTCGCAGGGAAGCATAAGCAAACAGATTTCCGATACCGCCTTCTATATCTATCCAACTATCAATACGGGTAGCACCGGTATGGTAACTCAATTTGTAGAAATCTTCCTTTTTTGCGTTTAGGTACAAGGCAAGCGCCTTCAACATTCTCCCTCTTTCCTGAAAGGTCATTTTTCGTAAAGCCTTGTTGCCTTTTTCTCGGGCAAACAACATCATAGCGGCATAGTCAGGACCATCCATGTTGACCGCAGCAACAGCATCTCCGGTAACAGCATCCAGCAAAACCTGTTCATCCCCGGAACCTTTGGTCCATTTGCCTAAAGCAAAATTGAGCAGTGTATTCATATAGCAATTCTTTTCGAGCCCCGAAGTTATACCAAATGCATTTTCATGGTGCAGCAATTATTACAGTGGATTTCCAGAATATTCCAAATAGTGCCACGAATGCACGAATGATTGTTTCGAATCATTTGGACAATTTTATGTTCATACTTGATATAATTTCCTGACAGAAGACTAATTGAAACCGTAAAAAAAATCAATAAAAAAGCCGGCTCATTTGTATATGAACCGGCTATTAATAAAGTGGAGCTGAGCGGAGTCGAACCGCTGTCCAAACATATTTGCCATAAGCCTTCTACATGCTTATTCCGGAATTGTTTGTCGGGAAGAAGCAGGAACCGGACGAACCAATTTCTTCCTTAGCTGGATAATCTTACACTACAGTCACAGCCTTCTGTAGTGGCAACCCGTTTTGTTTGTTTGATTAGGCGGAGCGGCGTGGTAACAGGTCAACCTGCCTGCTCGGCTATAATGGGTGCTAATTCTCTGAATTAGGCAGCCATGGCGTATGTATTTTCGCCTTTTGTTTGTTGAGTCTTCAGATTAAAGTGCTAATAACCCAACGCACTGCATGCTTATACCCACAACAACCTATGCTGTCAAAACCAGGTACAGCCCCATATGTTTAAAGAACTTTATTAAATGCAAATATCCTGCTTTCTCACTACTAAAATTGCTTTTACAGAAAAACTAACGAAACATTTATCAATCAGCCGTCTTTATTTAAGCAATCTCCAGAAATCCAACCCCAATGCATAAGCCATCAAGCCAATCAATAAAACCATTCCAACCATTTGCGCATACTCCATAAACTTATCGCCGGGTTTGCGGCCGGTAATCATTTCTACAATGGTAAACAATGCATGACCACCATCTAATGCAGGAATTGGGAGAATATTCATGAATGCAAGAATAATGGAGAATATTGCAGTCAAAGTCCAGAAACGCTGCCAATCCCACGATCCGGGGAAAGTATTACCAATGCTGATTACGCTTCCTAGAGAATCGCTGGCATTTACTTTACCCGTAAACAATTGCTTAAGTCCGGTCATATACCTACCAAGCGTTTCAAAACACTTGTTAAATCCGGCAGGAACAGATTGAGCCAATGAGTATTGCTTGGTTGTTGTGCCTAAAAGATCTACAGGACTTTTTGCCTGAAAACCAATAGCACCCTTATCGTCCAACTTTACTTTTATGGTTGAGGTATCCTGGTTTCTTAAAATCGTTAATGCTACTTCCTTACCTGCCTGACTGGTTTTTATTTTATTTAATTCATGAAAGTAGGGTACCGAAGTACCGTTAAAACCAACAATTTGATCACCTTTCAAAAGTTTTCCTTGAACAAATGTGGCAGATTTAGTAACCGAATCTACAATAGTCGGAATTCTAATATCGAGAAATCCATCCAATTTATTCTTGTTCAAACTTTTAATAAATCCCTCAGGTATGGCGATATTTTGAGCCACTCCGTCCCTTTCTACCTGCATTTCCTTAGCCTCACCAAGAATGATTTCAGCGCCAATGCTTCCAAAATTATCAACCTGCTTTCCACCAATGGAAACAATTTTATCGCCATCCTTTATGCCTATTTCCCTTGCAAGACTATCTGCATAAACGCCATACTTTAGATTTTTTGCCGGGATGTATTCCTCACCCCAAACGTACATAATAATGATAAATAGAACGATTGCCAAAACAATGTTGACTACAACCCCACCCACCATTATGATGAGCCGCTGCCAGGCCGGTTTGCTTCTAAATTCCCATGGCTGAGGAGGTAGTTTCATTTGCTCTTTGTCCATACTCTCATCTACCATTCCCGATATTTTTACATACCCTCCAAACGGTACCCATCCCAGTCCGTATTCTGTTTCGCCTTTCTTTTTCTTCCATAAACTAAACCATGGATTAAAGAACAAATAGAATTTCTCTACCCGGCATTTAAACCATTTGGCAGGAAAAAAGTGACCCATCTCATGCAAAACCACCAATATCGAAAATGATAAAATAAATTGACCGGTTTTTACACCTACACTACCCCAGTCTATTGCTAATAAAGTCATATGTTTCTATCCTTGTTTGAAGGGAATTTTTTAATTATAAAATCAAAAATCAGCAGCATTTTTTTACATTACTACTCCTGATTATTTCGGCAAATAAATCACAAACATCTCATAGTGAACCCATTTCTGTTGTTTTTGGACAATAAAACATGGTTAAATTTAAAACAAACGAACCTCCTGAATTCAAAACCAACCAAAATACGACAACTAAGATGATAAAATGTTCAATACTTATAGCTGGATAAGCGAAGCAGCAAAACTTCTTGCTTCTCCATCACTTTCAAAATATTCGTCCAGCGTAGGATTTTCAATAAATGGCATTTTATACATGGTCTGTTCTACCACCTCGGTCATATCCAAAAATCCAATTCTATTTCTAAGAAATGCATAAACGGCTATTTCATTTGCTGCATTCAATATACTTGGCATATTGCCTCCTTTGTTCAGTGCTTCCATAGCAAGACCCAAATTTCTAAACGTTTTTACATCCGGTTCTTCGAAAGTAAGACTGGAAAACTGTTTGAAATTGAGCCGGGGCGAGCTACTTGGAATGCGATGCGGGAAAGCCATTGCATACTGGATGGGCAATTTCATATCGGGCAATCCCATTTGTGCTTTGATGCTACCATCTTCAAACTGCACCATGCTGTGTATGATACTTTGCGGATGAATAACCACCTGTATTTGTTCGGGCTTTAGGTTAAAAAGCCATTTAGCTTCTATCATTTCCAGGCCTTTGTTCATCAATGTGGCACTGTCAATGGTTATTTTGGCACCCATAGTCCAATTGGGATGCTGTAGCGCATGGTCCCGTTTTACGTTGACAAGAAAATTGGGCTTTTTGCCCCTGAATGGTCCACCGCTTGCAGTCAATACCACTTTTTCAATCTTATTTCTTGTTTCTCCTACGAGGCATTGAAAGATAGCTGAGTGTTCGCTGTCAACAGGTATAATGGGTACCCGTTTTTCCATTGCTTTTTTCATTACAATGTCGCCTGCCACTACCAACGTTTCTTTGTTTGCCAATCCTATAACCTTACCTGCGGCTATTGCTTCCAATGTAGGTTTTAAGCCTGCATAACCCACTATGGCAGCCAACATCAGGTCGTAACAATCCATGCCGGCGGCTTCTTCCAATGCCTTTTCTCCGGCAAACACTTTTACATGTGTTTGTGCCAGTGCTTCTTTTACTTTCAGGTATTTCTTTTCATCACCTATAACAACCACGTTTGGATTGAACTTTAAGGCCTGTTGGATGAGTAACTCATCATTGGACTGTGCGGTCAATATTTCGGCACTAAATTTATCAGGGTTGGCATCTATAACTTCTAAAGCTTGCGTGCCTATAGAACCGGTAGAACCAAATATAGCTATTCTTTTAAGCGGCATATTTTTTATTCAAGGGCGGTAAAGATAGCGGAAATGATCACTTTTTGTGAGAAAAAACTACATTATGTAAGGCTTTAGGTCATCTGCTAGTTTTCTGTCGTTGCTCAATCGTTGAACTTTATTTTGCCCGCCTAGCTTACCTACGCTTTTCATATAATCAATGAATGCATTTTTCTTTAATGGAGCTATTTTCAATTCTTCCAGAATTTTTCCGGCTATCAGGTCGTCATAGTACACATTTTTGGCCCGTAGATTGGCATCTATTTTTTTCGAAAAGGAAACCATGTCTGTCGGATTGTTTTCAAATTCAATAAACCATTCATGGTAGCTACTCCCCTTTGTTTGACTAATGTACGGCGCAACTGTAAATTCCACAATTTTGACACCTTCTTCATTGGCAGCCTTGAGAAGTGCATACTCTACTTCCTCAGCTATTACATGCTCCCCAAAAGCAGAGATATAGTGCTTGATTCTACCTGTGACAATGATTTTGAATGGATGAATGCTGATAAACTTGACGGTATCGCCAATATTGTAGGCCCACAATCCGGCATTGCTGCTAATGATGAGGGCATAATTCTCGCCAATTTTTACATCTTTGAGCGAAAGACGGGTTGGATTGTCATTTAAAATTTCATGGGCAGGAACGAACTCGTAAAAGATGCCTGAGTTGGTATTGAGCAGCAATCCGGGCTCTTTGTAATTGTCCTGAAAGGCAAAAAAACCTTCGGATGCAGGAAACAATTCTATGGTATCAATAGGTTTTCCTATACTTTCCAACAATTTGGCTTTGTAAGGTTCAAAATTTACACCGCCTTGCACCATCACCGAAAAATTTGGAAAAATGTCTTTGATCTTTTTTCCTGTGCGCTCCGTCAGCCGGTCAAAATACATCTGCATCCATGGTGGAATGCCGCTTATGAGCGCCATATTCTGGTCTATGGTTTCATCTACTATTTTCTCCAATTTGTTTTCCCATTCCTCTATGCAATTGGTTTCGTAGCTGGGCAGTTGGTTTTTTCTTAGGTAGGCGGGCACATGATGATTAACAATACCACTCAACCGGCCTGTTGGCACACCGCCTACCCTGTCGAGAATGGGTGACCCACTTAGGAAGATCAATTTTCCGCTGGCAAACTCATAATTGCCGCTGATGGCCATGTAGCACAACAAGGCATTCCTGGCAGTTTCTATATGGTTCGAAATGGAGTCTTTGGTAATGGGAATGTATTTGGCACCGCTGGTGGTACCGCTTGTTTTTGCAAAATAGATGGGTTTTCCTTTCCACAAAATATTCTCCTTGCCTTCCTTTATCTTGTCTATATAATCTTTAAGCTGCTCATAGTCTCTGATGGGAACCTGTTTTTTAAAGTCTTCGTAATTTTCAATTTTGCCAAAGGAATGGTCTTTGCCGAAGAGGGTGTTTTTTGCCGTTTTAATGAGCGCATGCAGTAGGGCATCCTGATCAGCTAGCGCATTTTCACTGTTTTTTTTTGTTTGCTTGAAAATGA
>JANPHE010000084.1:0-10436 GCA_031424295.1 Segetibacter sp.
TTTGCAGCAATTCTTTTACAGCGGCATCTATCTTCGTTTTTCGGTCTATTATGTAATCTACGCTTTCCACAATAGCCGCTTCCTTATCCCATTCAGGGTTAAATTTTTTCAGATAAACCACTGTTGATTCTATCATGTTCAGTGAGTTGTTTTCTCTTTGATTCATATGTATTTGTTTTAACGATTAAATAATAAAACAAATTTAAAAAAATAATTAAATTAGAAAAAAATAAGGGCATTAAATTTTTTTAATAATCTATTATTAACACACCTAATGTACTATTCATCAGCTATAGCCGCCTTCGAAATCCTGCCAACCGGTCATGTTTTCTGCCAGAACTGTCATGTAAGGAGGCTTACCGATTATGTAATTCGGCTAAACGATCGTGTAATTAAGCAGAGCGATTATGTATTTAAATAAAACGGTATTGTGCCGGCTTAGACCGGTATGGAGATTTTTCAAAACGGACGTGCAATCACTTTCACCGGCTATCCAATTTGGCAGATTGATCCGGTATCTGCTATCATTACAGCATCCTTCGCGCTGCTGTTGTTGTTTTCATCAAATGCCTACAAAATGGGTAAAGCCTGCAGGTAAGGAACACGTGCAAGGGCTGAAAAAATTCTCTACATCCATCCCATCCGCGTCATCCGTGTTCCCCTTACTACCGCCCCCGTTCTTCAATGTGTTCCGCAGGGCACTTCGAAGCTTTTATAAATGCCCTGTACGTACGGGGTTGTCTTTGCAAAAGACACTTCATCCGCTAAGGAAAAGCCATAACCTTATGATATATTCATAGCAGGATAGAGAAATTTGCTATTCAATAGGAGGGGTAGTTTGTTTACCTAATGAGTGGAACTAGTGTTGAAAAGATAGGAGGTCGTAAAACTCTTTATTATCTAAGCTTCAAGGGATCGCTGCGCTTAGACTTTGATCAACGCACGTTTTGTTTAAAGGCACTTGACGAGAAACGGGCACCAGGCAGACAATGAATTTCTTTCAATTCAATAGAATCTCTTACTGCAGTTAAGTAGGACTCGACCTAGATACATGTTGCAAGTGAGGTACACCAATTACATAGAAAATCACATCCTAACCATTACCCTATTTGAAGTTAATCCTCAAGCCAATAGTCCATGTTCTGCCAAAGCCCGGATTTACACGATTTCTTTTGCCGGAACCATTATCACCAATAATAAAATCAGTAGCATCGGTAGCTGTGTATTTGATATCGTCTGTAGATTCGGCAATGTATTTTGTATCAAGTACATTATCAACATTGGCTCTAAAAGTAATTCTTTGGCCATCTACTTTAAAAGTATAAGACAGCATACCATCCATTAATCCATAAGAAGGTAACTTCCAGGCCTGCAAACCAACGTTCGCAATATTGGTTCTGGTTTCAGGTGTAAAATTGGCGTATAACTGATCTGCATAATAGTAGGAGCCTCTAATTTTGAACCCTTTTAAAAACTCATATCCAGCGCTTAGGTTTGCCGTTGTTTGTGCAGCATCCCCAACTTTCAATCCGGCTGTATATAAATTAACTGTTCCAATTTTTTCGTTTGCGTCATTGTAGATATCGGTTGTTACATCATTTTTATACCTCCAGTTACCAACAGATACCATAGCCTGCAGATCAAGTTTATTGATAGCGCGGCTCGACGCTTCAAATTCAATCCCTTGATGAAGTGCTACTAACCCGGCAATATTTGCCCTGAAAGTTAAACCGGTAGCAGGGTCAGGGAAACTTCTGATAATGTTCTTGTCTTTCCATTCAGTATTGTATGCATTGATATTTATGCTTATTGCCTTAGACCTAAAACCGTAGCCTACTTCTGTACTCATCGTTTTTTCAGTAGTAAGGTTTCTTCCAAAATCAGTGTTGTTGTTATTGGGCCATACCGTATTGAAAAAAGGTGCTCTTTCAAAATAACCCATGTTCACAAATACGTTGTGTTTATCAGTTATTCTGTAGTTGATACCGCCTTTGGCTACATAACCACGATAATTTCTTTTGGCAGATTTCCACCTGCTATCCGTTTTAAAATCATATAAAAAATAATCAACTCTTTGATAATTCGTATTTGATAGAGAACCTGCTACAAAAACACTAAACTTATTTTTGTCGTATTCGGCAGAAAAGTAACCACCGCTTTGTCTTACAAGACCATCATTGTTGTAATCAATGGGCGTAGTGAAATTATCCGTTGGTACATATTTACCCGGATTGTTCAAGTCCCTCGTTTCGTAATAAGCATCCATTCCCAATCCATTGTCAACTCTTCTGTAGTGAAGTCCTTTGTACTTTCTAAGGTCCAATCCGCCATTGAGTGTAATAGAAGAGGTTAGTTCATGCGTAATATTAAATACGGCGCCATACCAATTGTGTGAATTTACAGACGCCCTTCTTATCAGTCCATTGGAATTGGTAGCAACATATTGTCCTTTGTATGGGCCATCAATTGCCCAGGGTTTATTTGAATAAACGGGCCCTAATTCAGGTGCTGCAAAACCTATATTCCATTTTTCGATATCATCAAAACGGATAGTACCCTCATTATTTTTAGGGAGCGAAAATCCGCTTTTGCCATTGATAGAACCTATGGGTCCTGTGCCACCACCTCTTCCAAGGGAGGCATAAATAACTGCACTAAATTTTGTTTTATCGCTTACATTCCAATAATAATTCAAATTGGCAACAGGCTTGTGGTAAAAGTTTTTGCTCCAGCTAAACTCTTCATTGTGATAATTGCCCCAGGAGTCATTGTATTTTATTCCACGGCTAATAACCGTTGGATCTGTGGGATTGCCAAAAAATGTCTGATAGGGAATAGCAGCACTTCTTTGGTTATGCCATTGAGGTGCACCGGTAGCAGTAATCGTAAGGGTATGTCTGTTATTAATTTCCCAACCGAATGTAGCAAAGTAGTTCCATGCGCTAAATTTGGTACCATCTACATAACCATTCCCTTTTGTTTGAGATGCCAACAATGATAAAGCGAATCCTTTTTTACTTTTGCCGGTATTATATCCCAACGTTGTTTTGATGTATTGATCGTTGCCATAAGTTACCGCTACCTGACCACCCTTTTCTATTTCAGTTGCTTTGGTTACGATGTTTATGTTGCCACCAACTGCAGCAATAGACAATTTTGATGCACCTAAACCTCTTTGAACTTGAATGTTACTAGCTATGTCTGATAGTCCTGCCCAATTGCTCCAGAATACTGCCCCATTTTCCATATCGTTTACAGGCACGCCATTGATCATGACCGCTGTATTGTTTTGAGAGAAGCCTCTGACCGATATTCTTGAGTCTCCAAAGCCGCCACCAGATTTAGTAACATAAGTAGAAGGAGTAGTCTTTAATAGTTCCGGAAATTCTTTGTTGCTGATCCTTTCCTCTATTGCAGCTGCCCTGAGTGTGGATACTGCATAAGGCGTTTTTCTGTCAATAAAAATATTGCTGGATACTATAATTTCTTTCATATTTGAAGTGCTGGGCTTCAATAATATTTCGCCAATTTGCTTACCTCCTGTCACTTCCATTTTTTCAGTCAGGTAACCGACCGATGTAATTTCTAATTCGTCTTTACCATCAAGTCGAATTCGGAAGCTACCATCTGTAGCAGTAACCGTACTTTTCTTAGCATTCGTAAGGGTAATACTTACGCCAATTAAAGATTCTTTAGTAACAGCATCTAAAACCCTTCCTGTAACCGTTGATTGAGCAAAAGTTGCCTGAGCAATAGAAACGCCGAAAATGATAAAAAGTATCAGTTTTTTCAAAAGCATAATAAGTTATTGTTATTTTCAGGCAAAGAAAGCAATTATTGATCTCGAAATTTATTTTAGATGTGAACAAATTAAAAACAATTTGAAACCTCTATGTTTTGTTCTGTCATTGGTGTTCTTTGATTAGCTTCGAATGCAGAAGCCCAGTGTCCCAAACAAGAGACTCAGGGAAACAAGCATCACAATCATCTTTGATAATCAATAGTTTTGCAGTTATTTTTTGTTGCATTTCAATTGCCCCATTCTACGAGGTTTTCCGCAGGGTACTTCGTAGCTTTAATAAATACCCAGAACGTACGGGGTTGCTCCGTTCTTCGATGTGTTCCGCAGGGCACTTCGAAGCTTTGATAAATTCAGTTCTCCGAACTGTTGTCTTTGAAAAAGACACTTGTTCCGCCATGGAGTAACCAATAGCCATAACGTTATGATTTATCCAAAGCAGGATAAAAGAAGCTGTATAAAAAGGAATAGTATAAGACTGAAGTTGTTCATTTGTGTTATTTTTAATCGGAATTGTATTTTCATATGAATGT
This sequence comes from Segetibacter sp., assembly GCA_031424295.1. Taxonomy (GTDB): domain Bacteria; phylum Bacteroidota; class Bacteroidia; order Chitinophagales; family Chitinophagaceae; genus Segetibacter. The sequence goes on from JANPHE010000084.1 coordinate 4,333, forward strand.
TATTTAAAGATGCGTTGATATTATTTTTAGAGAAACCGAAAGTTGTTGAAGGAGCTTGAGGAAATACTCAAACGTTTAATATTCATATAAGAAAAATGAAGTAAACCGTTTTTTTTACGATAACCATTCAATTCCTTCAATTTTAGATGAGAATGAAATTTACTATTGGAATTGTCAACTAATTTTAAATCTTGATTATTGAAAATTAGCCTGCCATTTTTCCAATTATGTTTATTAGCGCCTTCGCACTACCTTATATCCGATATAAAGTGGCTATTATTGGAAAAGAAACAAATTTGAGTAGATCTATTTTGTTGGACTATTTACTTTCGTAAAGTATTAAAACTGAAACAGTAAAACTATCTTTCTTATCGGCTGTTATTCTAATTACTTTTGCAGCAATTTATAAATTGGGGAACAAATGAATGAGCGGTTGGCAGCATTGGCAAAAGAACTCAAAGGCGAATTGTATTTCGACAAAACCATGCGTATCCTTTACGCTACAGACGCCTCTGCCTACAGAGAAATTCCTTTGGCCGTTGCCATTCCTTCATCTGTTGATGACATCAAAAAACTCATTGCTTTTGCAAGAAAGGAAAAGACTTCTCTTATTCCACGCACTGCCGGTACTTCATTGGCCGGTCAGGTGGTAGGTAATGGGATCATTGTAGATGTTTCTAAAAATTTTACTGCCATTCTTGAATTGAACACCGAAGAAAAATGGGTGCGGGTACAACCGGGAGTTATCCGAGATGAGTTAAACCTTTTTCTTAAACCCCATGGCTTATTCTTTGGACCGGAAACCTCCACAGCCAACAGGGCCATGATTGGCGGCATGGTGGGCAATAATTCCTGTGGTTCTAATTCTGTAGTATATAGAAGTACCCGAGAACATTTGATGGAAGTAAAGGCGCTATTAAGCGACGGAAGCGAGGCTACATTTGGGGCAATGGATATGGAAGCATTTCATGCCAAATGCGAAGGCGCAACCCTGGAAGCGAACATTTATAAAACGGTAAGAAGCTTATTGAGCAATTACGACAACCAATTAGAAATCCGGAAAGAATTTCCTAAAAAATCTGTTGAAAGAAGAAACACAGGGTATGCCATAGATGAATTGTTGGAAACGGCTCCATTTACCGCAGGCCAGCCTGATTTTAATTTTTGTAAACTCATCGCAGGTTCAGAAGGCACGTTGGCTTTTATTACCGAGATAAAGTTGAATGTTGTTCCGATGCCCCCTAAAGAAACAGGGTTGCTTTGTGTTCATTTCAATAGCATAGATGAATCCCTGCGGGCAAACATCATAGCCATGCAGTTCAGGCCCAGTGCAAGCGAGCTGATTGACCATTATATTCTGGAGTGTACCAAAAACAATATTGAACAAACAAAGAATCGCTTTTTTGTACAAGGCGATCCGGGTGCTATTTTGGTGATAGAGTTTTGTAGAAATAATCGTGAAGAAATTATTGCCATAGCTGCTGAGGTAGAAGCAGCTATGCGAAGCGCAGGATTGGGCTATCATTTTCCATTGCTGTTTGGAGATGATACCAAAAAGATTTGGACGCTTCGAAAAGCGGGATTGGGACTACTAAGTAACCTGCCCGGCGATGATAAAGCTGTACCTGTAATAGAAGATACAGCTGTAGATGTGAGTGACTTACCAGCCTACATTGCAGAGTTCAACCAAATCCTGATAAAGCACCAATTAAATGCCGTACACTATGCACATGCAGGTAGTGGCGAACTGCACCTTCGTCCAATCATTAATCTGAAGACAGAAGCAGGCAATCAATTATTCCGCACCATCGCAGAAGAGATAGCTACCTTGGTAAAAAAATACAACGGGTCGCTAAGCGGTGAGCATGGAGATGGAAGACTGAGAGGCGAATTCATCAAGCAGATGGTGGGAGAAAAAAATTACGGACTGCTCAGGCAAATCAAACAGACTTGGGATCTGGAAAACATTTTCAATCCCAATAAGATTGTTGATACCCCATCAATGAATACGATGCTGCGTTATACTCCGGGACAGCAAACGCCTGCATTCAAAACCATTTTCAGGTATCACGACCAGGATGTGTTACAGCATGCTGAGCAATGCAATGGGAGTGGAGATTGTAGGAAAACACATTTGAGTGGCGGTACCATGTGCCCATCATTCATGGCTACTAAAAATGAAAAAGATACCACAAGAGCCAGAGCAAATATTTTAAGAGAATTTCTTACAAACTCAGACAAGCTTAATCGCTTTGATCATAAAGAAATTTATGAAGTAATGGATCTTTGCCTCAGTTGCAAAGGTTGCAAATCTGAATGTCCATCCAATGTAGATGTGGCTAAGTTGAAAGCTGAATTTCTGCAACAATATTATGATGCCAATGGGGTTCCTTTCAGAAGCAAGTTGATAGCTAATTTTACAAAATCTGCTCAACTCGGTTCCTTCGTTCCGGGTATGTACAACTTTATGGTGACAACACCTTTGATAGCAAATGCCATCAAACGATTGAGTGGTTTTGCAGTGCAACGAAGCTTACCTACATTGTACAAAACTACGCTCAGAAGTTGGCATAAAAACAGGTCTAAAAAAGCCAACAACTCTATGCAGAATGGGATAAGAAAAGTTCACCTCTTTTGCGATGAGTTTACCAACTACAACGATACAGAGATTGGCCAGAAAGCTATTCTTTTGTTAGAGAAATTGGGTTATGAGGTTATTATTCCACAGCACGAAGAAAGTGGAAGAACGTGGCTGAGCAAAGGACTGATAAGAGAAGGAAAAAAAATTGCTAATAGAAATATTGTGGCTTTGAGTAAGGTAGTAAATGCCGATGCCCCACTACTTGGTATAGAACCTTCTGCTATTTTAACTTTCAGAGATGAGTATATTGATTTGGCTGATGATGAGCATTTGGAAACTGCAAAATCATTGGCAAAAAATGTTTTTCTTATAGATGAGTTTATTGCAACGGAAATAGACAATGGCAACATCTCCAAAGATTTATTTACCAACGAGAAAAAGAAAATTATGCTGCATGGTCATTGCCAGCAAAAAGCCTTGTCATCAGTAGCACCATCCGTCAAATTATTATCATTTCCAGAAAATTATACAGTAGAAGTAATTCCGTCCGGCTGTTGTGGCATGGCAGGTTCGTTTGGGTACGAAAAAGAACATTACGATCTGTCAATGAAAATAGGGGAGTTGGTATTACTCCCTGCGGTAAGAAAGCAAGCATCTGATGTAATCATTGCTGCACCAGGTACAAGCTGCAGGCACCAGATAAAAGATGGAACTGATCGGAAAGCATTGCATCCGGTTGAGGTGTTGTTTTATGCATTGAAAAAATAATGAGGCTAGATTTTCCTCAATCAATTGATGGACTTAATGTCAACAGATGCTTCGCCAGTTCAGATATAATAAAACTACTCTAATGAAATGCTACCAATCTCCAATTTGAATGATTCTGCTTTTTTATTCCCAATCAAAAAAGCGATTTCTTCTATTTGCTTTCCGGGATAATTAGGAACATCCAATGTTTGTCCGCGAAAGGACGGATACATGCTGCTAAAGGGTATTTCAAGGGTAGCCCATTCGTTAGAAGTATTAAAACTAGCTACATAAGAATAATAGTCGTTTACTTTGGTCTTTATTCTACATTGGTATTGTTTACCATCGCCTTTTACGAAGAGCTTAACTTTTGAAAAACCCTCAACATTTTTTTTGGGTAGGCTGTACCGTACGGATGAAAAGCCACCATTGTTCTCTAAAGAAATGGTTCCTTGAAATATGCCATTTCCATCTTTGTTTCGCAAAAATTCCCCATTGGATCTTCCGCCCATTACTACATCGTCTACAATCATCCAATCAGTAATGTCTGCTGTTTTTTTAAAATCAAATATGACCATGGGTTTCCCTAGTTGCGTGAATAATAATAAGAAGCTGTAAATGAAGTTCATGCTTCTATTCTTTTAGCGGTTAAGAATATTCTTTTTCTGTTTTTGAAAATCAGTAAAAGCCATCTTAGGTTGTTCATTTTATTAACTGTTCTTATTCTTGTACAATAGTATCTAATACAATTTGTAGCTTCAAAGGTTCAATTTGGTATCCTACAAGTGTGGCTTCACTATTTTCGTTTATGAATAGCTATTTTATTGATCGTTCCTAACTTGCAATTCACCATTCAAACTGAATTTAAAATATCTCATAGCACCAACACCAAATGCCCAAGAAACCTCGGGCATTTGATAAAACTCAATTGTATTAATTATTGTTGGTAACTAAATCAAAAGCTAATGAAGGCGCTAAGGGGAAATCAACAGGAATTTCAGTTAGATTGTGAAGATAATTCATCGCTATTTTGTCACTCACCTGCAAAATCAGGTCCACCAGATTTTCATTCGTATAACCTTGAGCAAAGAATGCATCAACAAATTTGCTTTCCGCTTTTCCGCGGTTTTTTGCAATGCTTGCCGATAATTCAACCAAGGCCTTCAGTTTAGGATTCGAAGCGCTTCCTCTTCGGATGTTTATTATTTCCTCGTCATTAAATCCATTCATTTTACCGATAACGGTATGTGCGCTCAAGCAATAGATGCAGCCATTAACCTCGCTCACGATTAGGTTTACTGCTTCTTTCTCTTTGTTGCTCAAACTGGTTTTTGCATTTTGAAAAGTAAGGTATTTAGCCAATCCATTTTCTGAGTGGGCAATTGTAGCATAAAGGTTGGGCACAAATCCTAAAGCCTTGTTGAGGTTGTCAAAAATAGCTTGGTTTGGTGCTGATACTTGTTCTCTTGTTGGTACTGTAAACTGTTTCATTATTTTGTCGTTTTATTTTTGTTAGTCGTTATTGACAATGCAAAGATGCCACGAGCTCAATGCACAGAAAATGGATAATGAACGCAAATGAATGGACAATTTTTTCGCAGACCTTTCCAAAGAGAGTTGAAAATTATTGGGTTGTAAAGTATTGGTGGTGTTGGTCAATTTAGCTTTGCTTGGTTGTGTGGTCTATTATCCTGCTGCTTATTTATGCCTGAACCAGCAATCTGTTCTGTCAGATTGATACGCCTTGAAAACGGTATTGATAGGAGCGCCATGCATCAATTGAGCATTGTATACAGTTCTCATGATGTAGTTAAATGCACCCATATCTCCTGTGTAGGCAGTTGTATTATTATTGTTATAGTTTTTGTGTATGAAGCATAGTTTTTCCAAAAATTCAATGATCAGATCAACTTTGCCTCCAACTATGCCGCAATTTAATAGGGCCTCATTTGCAAATTTATTTTCGTAGGTTTTAAAATCTTCAATATTGTTTCGCAAATGAGTTGAATGCGCTTGCATCCATTCATCATTTAATTGCTTGGGTTCGTCTCCACAAAAAAGGGTTGTTGAGTTTTCATTAAAAAGAGGATCAGCAAAAGGGTTGTTAACCAATACTACATCAGAGATATCAGTTAGAAAAACATCGGCTATTAGCTCCCTGTTTTTCATTAAAAAATCCAAATAGTGAAAGTATCTATGAGCATTTGGATTGAGTGCGTTACTTCCATCTACCCTAATAAAAATGAGGTTTTCATTTTGATGTTTTTCCTGAGTAGTTATAGAAAAGCAGTTGTGAAATAAGATGCCTTGAAGGCCGGCGGTATTTATTGAAGTAATCCAATCTTGCGCTAGTGAAAAATCATCTTCTTCCAGTTTTATATTCCTGTTTACGTCATATACACCTGTAATCAGGCATGCCATTATTACTTGTTTTTTTTGCTCTTGGCTATGCGTCATATTTTAGTTCTGAAGTTGGACCTTTCTCTTCAGTACGGAACAAATACTATTTGGATTGTTGCGATAATAAGTATATGTCCTTAGGTCGGTTTTTTTGACCTTAAAGTTTTTTTCAGCTTGTTCGAAAAAATGAGCATCTGCGCCATATTTACTTTCGAAACCTATACTTTCAAAAACTTCTTTTTTCCCAAATAAGGTGGCAAACAAAATACAATCATCTACATGGATCAGTTTATTGGTGTTATATTTATCAGGAACAAAATAATCTTCTTCTCTGTCTACAATCGTTTCCGTAGTAGAGGCAATTAGATCGTGATTC
>JANPHE010000085.1:0-1604 GCA_031424295.1 Segetibacter sp.
TTACCCCTCTTTTCTAATTCGCCAACATTGCTTTCTATAAATTTCAACACTTCTATAAATTTGCTTTGACTACCAAACTCAATTATCCATCCTCTAGAATCATCGCCTAAAATACGTTTCATATCACTTACGTCTGTTGCAATTATACCTTTACCCATACTCATTGCTTCAAGCATTTTTGCAGGAATTTGCATTTCCGTAGATGGAATGGGTGTTTGAATGATTGGAACAACATCTACCATTTTCAATAATTCTGGCATAGCTACATTTGGAACAAAACCTAACAGGTGACATCGATTGCCCAACACTTCTTTAGCCCACTTAAATTCTGGATTTTCTCTATCTCCCGCCAATACCAACTGCCAGTTTTGTACTTCGGAGTTTTGTAAAGCTTCTATAACAGATGGCAATCCATTGTAGAAAACAGGCCTTCCTGCAAAGAGCAATAATGGCACATTTGGAGGTAAAGAAAATTTTTTTCTCAATTCTTCTTTATCCGCATACAAATCAGGATTAAACCTTTCGGCATCTGGACCATGCAAAACAATATCTCCTCCATATCTTTTTTGTAATTGAGAGCAAACGACTGTTTTATATTTTGCAAAATGAGAAAATGGATGCAACAACCTGTTATAAACAGGATTTATTGGATAATATTTATGCTTAAACAGTTCTTTAATTCCATTACCAATACCAGCATCCCAAAGTTCATTGTCTTCAGCATCAAGAAGTAGCCTTTTTTTAAATCCAAAATTGGTATAAAGTAATGCCGGAAACAAAGTATCCCACAAAGGTTTAAATGAATATGCTACATCACCAGTTGCCATTTTTGCCAACTTTCTTCCATTAATCACTACCCACCGTATATCATGATGGCTCTTTATTGTTCTATACTCAAATGCATCTTTATAGGGCTGATATACTTCGTTGGTATAATAGGTTAGCCCTAACACTTCTACTTCGTGCCCAAGTAGTTGAATAGCCTTAGCTATTGGTGCAGCTCTAACAATTGGGTTAGATGATAAATGATGAACAAAAAGGCTTACTTTCATTTATGACATGCTCCGCCAAATGGGAGGTAAATTCTCTTTAATTTCTATTTCTCCAAATACCTTACTTTCTCTGGCACCGACCTTTTTTACCCATTCCACCATTTTGGAAAGCCCTTCTTCCAAAGGCGTTACAGGAAGGTTACTAAAAGCAGCTTTTACTTTAGAATGATCGCTATATGCTACCATCACTTCATTTCTAGCTTCCTCCTTCACAATAGGATGGTTTGGTTTATCTAGTAACTTTTTAACGGCATCCGAAAGCTCATTTACAGTAAAAGGAATATCAGCACCTACATTATATACCTGCCCGTAAGCAGTTGGTGTCCACGCGGATTCGGCCATTGCACCTACTATATCGCCAACATAACTAAATGCTCGCTGCTGCATACCATCACCAAAAATAGTTAGTGGCTTACCTAACAATATTTGATTCATAAAAATTCCAACAACATTTCTGTACTTGTCTCCAATATTTTGAAACTCGCCGTACACATTGTGAGGCCTGAATATTACGAAGTTTAGACCAAACATATGCCTGGCATTTTGCAAGTC
>JANPHE010000086.1:0-7231 GCA_031424295.1 Segetibacter sp.
AGAGATGATTGAAGGCCTTAGAAAAAGCGGGGTTAAAAATATTGTTATGCTTACCGGCGATAACCCTGAAACGGCAAAACATGTTTCCGAACAAGTTGGCATTACGGACTTCAGAGCAAACTTATTGCCAGAGGATAAAATTAAAATTGTAAAAGAACTTCAGGGTAAAGGAGAAAAAGTTGCAATGGTAGGTGATGGCATCAATGATGCACCTGCATTAGTACAGGCAAACATTGGCATTGCAATGGGTGCAATGGGTACAATGGGTACAGAAGCTGCTATGGAAGCGGCAGATATTGTACTTATGCAGGATAATTTAAAAAAAATTGCAAGAGCCCGTGCCATCAGCAAAAGAGCTTTCCGTACTATAAAAGAAAACATTATTGTTGGTGTAGGTGTGGTACATGTAATCGGCATTACGCTTGTTTTAATGGGAATACTCGGTCCTGTACAAGCGGCTGCTATTCACTTGCTGCCCGATACATTGGTTTTTATTAATTCAGTAAAGCTTTTACGTGTAAAAATTAATGATTAAAATTTCCCAACACTTTGCAATTACTTATTCCTAATTTATTAATTACTAAATAAAAGAAATGAAAAATATATTCATAGCAATTTTAGCAGCAACATTTTTATTTTCTTGCAAAAGCGAAACAAAAACAGAAGAAAAAGCAACAGCAGCAACGGCTGAAAACATTGTAACCCTTACCGATGCACAAATAAAAAATGCAGGTATCGTAACAGGAAAAATTGAACAGCAAAATATTTCATCTACCATAAAAGTAAATGGCAAAATAGATGTGCCACCGCAAAATCTTGTATCAATCAGCGTTCCAAGCGGCGGTTATTTAAAAACTACCCGATTACTTGAAGGAATGTATGTAAGTAAAGGACAAGTATTATGCACCGTGGAAGACAAACAATTTATACAAATGCAGGAAGACTACCTGATGGCAAAAGCAAAAATTGGCTATGCCAAAGCAGAATACGAAAGGCAAAAAGAATTGAACCAAAGCAAAGCCAGCAGTGATAAAGTATATCAGCAGGCACAAACAGAATACAATTCATTAACTGTATTAATACAGTCTTATGCCGAAAAATTAAAGTTTGCAGGTATCAATCCCAACAATGTTTCAGCAAATAATATTACTAAGAGCATCAATATTTATTCACCAATCAATGGCTATGTTTCAAAAGTTAATGTAAACATTGGCAAGTATGTAACCCCAAGCGATGTATTGTTTGAGATTGTAAACCCAGCCGACATACATTTGGCACTCACCATTTTTGAGAAAGACATTAATAAACTATCTATCGGGCAATTGCTAAATGCATACACCAACACAAACCCCGACAAAAAATATCCTTGCAAAATTATTTTGTTGGGCAAAGATTTTTCTGAAAACCGCAGCACCGAAATACATTGCCACTTTATCAACTACGACAAAACTCTTTTGCCAGGTATGTATATGAACGCCGACATAGAATTGCAAAGCCAGCAATCAAACGCATTACCATCCGCTGCTATTATAAGTTTTGAAAGCAAGAATTATATTTTCATAGACAAAGGAAATAAGCAATACGAAATGACCCAAGTAAATATAGGCAATACAGAAAATGGCTTTACAGAAATTGCATCAGCTACAGACTTTGCTAACAAAAATATTGTAGTAAAAGGTGCATATTCTTTATTGATGAAAATGAAGAATACGGAAGAGTAATAAACTACAAACTTCCAACAGTCGGGCAGGTGGACACAACGCAAGTTTTTGCCCATGCCGGTATTGCAGCTCACCCGTCTCACGGTGTTTTTTGCCCATGCCGGTGTTGCAGCGCAGCCGTCGCAAGGTGTTATCACCTGCGACTGAATGGTGAGTAAAAGGCCTTTTGCTGACCGCATTGCTTTAACCCAGGTAATGAGTTGGCATTCCAAAATCGTCCTTTCCTTGTTTATAGTTGCGGGAGATAACACCCAACGGCGATACTAGCAGTTTGAAATTCGGAACACCAACATGGGCAAAAGGGACAAAACCATAAAATCCGTAACTTCGGACAAATTAATTAACAATGTTTGTAGAGAGAACAAAAAAAGAAGTAATTATCAGACTTCCAGCATCTGTGGACACAGAGGACTTGCAAGACTTTTTGAATTATGCACGTTACAAAGAACTGACTGCAGGTTTTAAGACAGACCAAAAAGAGGTAGATAAAATCGCAAGTGAAATAAATGCAAAATGGTGGACTAAAAACAGAAACAAACTTATTAAATGAAAATTATTGTTGACACAAACATTGTTTTTAGTGCCATCCTTAATTCTAACAGCCGCATTGGCAAAATTCTTTTAAATTCAAAAGAACACTTTCAGTTCTTTACCTACAATTATTTGCGGACTGAAATTCAACGACACAGGAACAAACTTTTAAAGATTACAAAACTTACAGAAGACCAACTTTCGGAACTTGAAGTACTTGTAACCCAGCATATTACTTTCATTGACGAACGACTTATTCCGCAAGGCCTCTTAATAAAAACAGAAACGCAATTAAAAGCAATTGACCCAGACGACACAGTATTTGTTGCATTGACTAAACATTTGGAAGGCAAACTTTGGACAGGTGACATGCAACTGTATAAAGGACTTAAATCAAAACGCTTCAAAGACCTTATTTTAACCTCGGAACTTTCATTGTTACTCGACGATTTAGAACAAGACTAAACTGCAGCCAATAACTAAGTTTTCATTTTGCCCAACGGTCAAGAAATATAACCGTACATTAAATGCACTTTTGCCCATGCCGGTGTTGCAGCGCAACCGTCGAAAGGTATTATCACCTAAGTCTAAATGCTGAGTAAAAAGCCTTTTGCTGCCCACATTGCTTTAGCCCAAGTAATGAGTTAGCATTCCAAATTCGTCCATTCTTTGTTTATAGTTGCAAGTAATAACACCTTGCCACAGAAATACTACCTGTTTGAAATTCGGAACATCAACTAGGGCAAAAACATTTATCTTTTTAAAAAGCGATAGGTCTTTTTTATATCACCATCTAAAACTGTAATGTTATATAGACCCTGCGCCAATTCACCTACCGCAATACTGCCGGTAACCGCCGAAAGGCTTCTGCGCATTTGTACACGCCCCATAAGGTCTGTAATAATGATACTGGGTTTTGACATACTGCCCTTGAATGTATAGCGCAGTTGTGATAGCACCGGGTTTTGCAATAACGAAAATGACCAGGTTTCACCGTCAATGCTGTACGTATCCTCTATAAAAGGAGATTTCAAACTTACCACATTACTACCCAGCGAATAAAGCTCTGCACCAGGTGCTAATCCATTCTCTCCGGAAAAAAGCAAACGGTTGTTGATGACCAGCCCCAATGAAGGGTACGAACTAGCTGCGCCTGGATTAATATTAGCAACCATTTTTGTGCTGGCGAGGGAACCGGTTGTTTTCCACAATTCATTGCCATTTATACCATCATTGCCAATAAAGTACACCGCATTTGTAGTGTACACCACGTTGCTGAACGAGGCACCATCGCCTGCACCGGGATTGATATCGCGGACCATTTTAGTACCTGTAGTTGTGCCATCGGTTACCCACAGTTCAGAACCCGTGGCTGCAGAATAAGCAGTGAAGAAAAATTTGTTGTTGAAGAGCGGTTGCTTTGGACCAGAGTCGAGGTTATAATTAACCGTTGGTAAAATATTGGGAGAACTGCTCTCTATGCCAGGTGCCAGGTCTTTCACCATCTTTGTTCCGCTTGCAGTGCCATTACATTGCCACAATTCCGTGCCATGAACACCGTCATTGGCTGGAAATATAAACTTGTTTCCAATAGTATAAGCACGAAAAAGTTGAGGGAATGATCCACTGCCGCCGGGATTGATGTCTTTCATCATAATGGTGCCGGCCGTCGTTCCGTCCGTTACCCACAACTCACTTCCTGAAGTAGGATCCATGGCTGTAAAATATACCTTGCCGTTAAACGAATAACCCTGCAGATAATCTACGTAACCATTAAAGCCCGGCGTAATGTCTTTCAGCAAATAGGTTCCCGCTGCTGTGCCATTGGTGCGCCACAACTCCCGACCGTTGGTATTATCCCATGCAGAGAAAATAGTGACATTACCACATTTGGTAAAAGACCGGGGAGTAGACTCGTTAAAACCCGGGTTAAGATCTTTTATTAAAACGGTTCCCGCTGCGGTGCCATCTGATTTCCACAATTCGAGCCCTGCAGTAAAGTCGTAAGCCGCAAAAAAAAGCATCGTTCCATCAGAATACAAGGCGTACTGACCTCCGTTATTGCTACCGTATGCACCGGGGATGATATCTTTAACCAATACAGTTCCTGTAGCAGTACCATCTGTGGCCCAGAGTTCGCGACCATATGCAGGGGTTTCACAGGTGAAATAAAGTTTGCCCTGGTGAATGACAAAATCAGAAGGGAACGAACTGGTCGGCCCCGGATTTAGGTCCATTACCAGGTTGGTCCCTGCCACAGTGCCATCGGTAGCATACAGTTCAATACCTCTAGTGGCATTAAATGCAGTGAAAAGGTATTTACCATTTACTGCACCTGTCACCCCCCATGATCTTAAACCCGAAGCCAATCGTACAGTGCCCGTACGGGTGCCATCAGAAATCCAAAGTGAGGTGTCGCGATAAGAAAGTAAAAATCCCTTTGAAGTATCTAGCCGATAAAGCGGCTGCATTGTTAAGTTTGATTTGAGGGTGGTGAGCTGAGAATATCCCGCGGTAAATAGAATCGTTGCCATTAGCAGCGTAAGGGTTTGTTTCATAAGTTGTGGTTAGTTTATTTCTTCAAATGTATTAAAAAAAATGAGCGCCGCTTCCTATTATTTTTTCGGTTGGTGTTTGTAAGGAACTTTTGGCTACAGTCATTATCGGTGTGGAGATGTCTAACAATTTTGTCAACGAATAGTTTTTTTGCTTGTGCCAGTGTTGCAGCGCTTCCGCCGCAGGGTGTTATCACCTGCGACTGAATGGTGAGTAAAAGGCCTTTTGCTAACCGTATAGCTTAAGCAAAAGAAATAAATTAGCATTCCAAATTCGTCCATGCCTTGTTTGAAGTTGCTGGTTATAACACCAAACCAATGGCAATATTATCGGTTTAAAATTCGGAACACCAACATGGGCAAAATTTCACCAAGTCACGTGTGTTAGCAGTTTGGACCAGTTTTAAAGTCTATTGTAAATACACCCTTTTTTGCAAATTTAATTCTAAAAAAAACCTGTTCATTAGTGTACTGATACATCACTTTAAAGTTTATCTTTTTTTGTTCAACGAAACCCATCCTTGATATACTAAAGGTTACAGTTTTAAAAACTCCACTCTACGGTTATTTGCTTTGCCCTCAGGACTAGTATTAGGCGATACTTGCATACTAGCACCTTTACCGTCAGTTTCCATCCTTGATGCATCAATGCCGAAGTCTTTGCTCAAAGCGTTTTTTACAGCTAACGCCCTACGTTTTGACAGATCAAGATTGGCCGACTCTGTTCCGTCACTGTCTGTATGCCCGGTAATTTTTACTCTAATAGCTGCATTCTCTTTTATTACCTGTGCAATCTCTTTTAGCGTTCCATATGATTCTGATTTTATCTTATCAGAGTTTACGGCAAACAATATTCCGTGGGTAATCAATTTCCCTTCTGTCATCAGTTTATTTCTTACATCAGTAGTTCCTTCTGCATATCGGATATTGGATATCAATGCATCAAAAGGGTGATCTTCGACCCAACCCCACATACGGAAAATAATGGCATTATAATTTCCTTTAGGAATCACATTAGGAAGATCAAGCACTTTTACTTCGTTTACGTAATAACGCAATCTCTGTTTGTTTACAGTAATGGAAACATGAAACTTTTTATTGGGCTTTCCCCGCAGTGTATTGTCTGTAAGATCTGTATTGGCACCGCCATCTTCTGGGTTACCATCGGTATTTATTGTTGATCTGGTAAGATAGCGTATAGAACCATCTGTGGAAAGTTCGGTCGTAATAAAAAGTCCGGTGTTATTTGTGGGATCCGAAGCATCGGGAGCCTGATTTTTGTTTTTCAGCGAAGTAAACTCAATATTGAAGGTTCCACTACGATCTTCTCCGTTGGCTACCATATCATATTCAAAGGTGTAATTGTCTGGAAATTTATTAGATGCAATTGACGGGAGATAAGTAGTAGAGTTGCGCATCTTCAACCATTTGCCAGGATAGAGATTACTAGTCACCACTTCTCCTTGCCCGTTGGTATTCCATTTTCCAGGAAAGTCGCCAACATTATCAAGGCTAAAATCATCAAAGAAGATCACTTTTTCTCCTGGTACAAAATCAAATTTTGAATAACTTTTCAAATCACCCGTTTCCTGCGCATTCAACGATTGAAAAAGGATAATTGCAGCAACAGGCATCAATGCGAAAATTAATTTTTTCATTTTGTAGATTTTGAAGTTAAGAACTAAGTTAATTTAATAAAGTGATACTTATGAAAAGTAACTCATTAAAACTGCAGCAGATATCATGAACAAATTTTTTTAATGCTATTCTATAAAATATTCCACTAATAAAATTATGTATTTTTTGAAAGAAACACGTGATTTTTTTTTGTCCATGCCTGTGTTGCAACGCAGCCGTCAGGGTGTTACCACCTGCGTCTTAAAGGTGAGTAAAAGGTCTTTTGCTGACCGCATTGCTTTAGCCCAATTAATGAGTTAGCATTCCAAAATCATCCATTCCTTGTTTATAGTTTCGGGTGATATCAGCCTGCAACAGCAATACTTCCAATTTGAAATTATGAACACCAACTTGGGCAAAAAAAGCCATGTAAGGATGTGAATTCGTTTGGTCTGAAATGTAGGTATGAATGCCCGCGGAATGAACCATAATAAAGACCTCGGTTGGATTATAAATGCCAGCCACAATGTGAAAGACCCGTTGGATCTGCGGGATGGTACAATTGGAACCATGACCGGCCTGTGATGTTTCGTACAGTAATAGGGCTTTTGTTTCTTTTGCAATATCACCCACATCAATTGCGCCTCATATGCAGTTCCTGTTCGTAGGCTTAAACATTTACCGCAGCTTCTTTTAGATTCCACCTCGCAATGGACACCCTTGCTCCTGGCTTAACACTCCTTAACCCACATTGCAGCAAAAGCCTGCTCAATTGTTAAATTTTGGAAATGGAGGTAGTTTTTAGAA
>JANPHE010000087.1:0-3239 GCA_031424295.1 Segetibacter sp.
TAATAACCCAAGTTTGAGTTTAGTAAGTTTTAGGTAAGTCAATATTTGTTTGTGATGTACTTTAGCTAATTCTTCTACTGATTTTATTTCAATTATAACTTTATCTTCTACCAAAATATCTAATCTAAAACCTACATCTAATTTTACACCATCATAATTTACAGGAATAGGCACTTGGCTTTTTACATTCAAGCCATCTTTTTGTAATTGATACAATAAAGCAGCTTCATATACACTTTCAAATAAGCCTGCCCCAAGCTCATTATATACTTTGAAGATAGCTCCTCGTATGGCGTATGATATTTCGTTTTCTGTCATTATTTCATTTTTTGGTAGTAAACAAAGATTTTATTTCTCCCACAGATTTATCAGATTATTATAGATTTTTAATTTTTATCTGTGCTAATTTGCGTCATCTGTGGGCTTAATTTTTTCAAAAATGATATACAAAATAGGCAGTACAAAAAGGGTTAGGAAAGTTGCAATAAGCAAACCACCAATTACAACTGTAGCCAAAGGCTTTTGCACTTCTGCACCTGAACCATTGCTTAATGCCATCGGTAAAAATCCTAACGAAGCCACAAAGGCTGTCATTAAAACGGGTCGTAATCTTATTTTAGTTCCTTCTAAAACAATTGTTTTTAAATTGGTTTCACCATTCTTTTTAATTCGGTTAAACTCTGCAATTAATACCAATCCATTTAAAACAGCTACGCCAAACAGTGCAATAAAACCAACACCTGCACTTATGCTGAATGGCATACCACGAAGTGCTAAAAAAAAGATGCCGCCAATGGCAGATAATGGAATGGCTGAATAAATAAGCAAGCCCTGCTTTACAGAATTGAAAGCAAAGAATAGCAATAAAAAAATAAGCAGTAATGAAATAGGAACTGCAATCAGCAACCTGGTTTTTGCAGCATTCAAGTTTTCAAATGCACCGCCGTAAGTAGGGTAATAACCTGCTGGAAATTTTAATTGTGTACCAACTTTTTGCTGCAACTCTTTTACAATGCTTTGTACATCTCTGCCTCTTACATTAAACCCTACAACAATTCTTCGTTTTGCATCTTCCCGTTGTATTTGGTTGGGGCCTTCGTTAATGGCAACTTCTGCCAATTGTGATAAAGGAATTTGTGAACCACTTGGTGTTGGTATTAAAAGGTTTTGTACATCAGCTATATCTTTTCTCTTTTCGCCTGCTAATCTTACTACCAAATCAAAACGTTTTTCTCCTTCATAAATAATGCCTGTACTTTGCCCAGCAAAAGCGGTGTTTACAATTCGGTTAATGTCTTCAATGTTTAAACCATACTGTGCAATAATTGGTCGGTTGTAATTAATTACTACCTGTGGCATACCTGTTACGGTTTCTACATACAAGTTGCTTGTGCCTTTTACGGTGTTTACAATTTTGCCCAGTTTATCTGCGTACAATGCCAATGTATCAAGGTTTTCGCCAAATATTTTGCACACTACATCTTGCCTTGCACCTGTCATTAATTCGTTGAAACGCATTTGTACTGGATATTGAAAACCAAAAGAAACTCCAGGCACGGCTTCTAATTCTTTCTCCATTTTTTCGGATAATTCATCAAATGTTTTTGCAGATGTCCACTTACTTTTGTCTTTTAAAATAACCATCATATCACTTGCATCAATAGGCATTGGGTCGGTTGGCACTTCGCTGCTGCCTGTTTTGCCTACTACTTTTTCTACTTCTGGAAATTTCTCTAATAATATTTTAGAACCCTTTGCAATGGCATCCATTGAGGTTTGCAAATTACTACCTGTTAATACCCTTGTTTCTACTGCAAAGTCGCCTTCTTCTAATGATGGGATAAATTGCCCACCCATAAAAGATAAAATAACCATTGCAATTATAAATAATGAAACAACAGCAGCAATTACCATTTTGGGGAAAGCAATTACTCTTTGTAAAGTTTTTGAATAGGCATTTGTAATGCTGTCCATTATTTTGTCTGAAATATTTTTTTTGTCGCTTAATTTTTTATTTAAAAACAATGCACTTATCATTGGAATGTAAGTAAGCGATAAAATAAAAGCACCTAATAAAGCAAAGGCAACTGTTTGTGCCATTGGCTTAAACATTTTTCCTTCTATGCCCTGCAGTGTGAAAATGGGAATGTACACCACCAAAATAATAATTTGCCCAAACACTGCACTGTTCATCATTTTACTTGCACTGTTTTTTACCTGCTCATCCATTTGTGCAGTATTTAATCTTGAGAGTTGATGAGCTTTTTTACCATGCGTTAGTTGATGTAAAACAGCTTCTACAATAATTACAGCACCGTCAACAATCAACCCAAAATCCAATGCACCCAAACTCATTAGGTTTCCACTTACGCCAAATAAATTCATCATTATTACCGCAAACAACATTGCCAACGGAATAACAGATGCTACAATTAAACCTGCCCTGAAATTGCCTAAGAATAGCACCAAAACAAATATTACAATTAATGCCCCCTCTATTAAATTTTTACCAACTGTATTGATAGAGTTGTTTACCATTTTAGTCCTGTCCAAAAAAGGTTCAATCATCACACCTTCGGGTAAAGTTTTTTTAATCTGTTCAATACGTTCTTTAATATTTTTGATTACGATATTGCTGTTTGCACCTTTCAGCATCATTACAACCGCACCTGAAACTTCGCCTTTCCCGTTGTAAGTCATAGCACCATATCGGATAGCACTGCCAATACGAACATCGGCTACATCCCTTATAAACAAAGGACTTCCACTTGCTGTGTTCTTTATTGAAATATCTTTTATGTTTTCAATGTTATTAATTAGCCCTTCGCTGCGGATGTATAAAACTGTGGGACCTTTTTCAATGTAAGCACCGCCTGTATTTTGATTATTTTTTTCTACTGCTGTAAAAACATCGGCAATTGTAATATTGTAAGACTGCAATTTGTTGGGGTCAATAGCAATTTCGTATTGCTTTAATTTTCCACCAAAACTGCTTACCTCTGCCACGCCTTCCACGCCTAATAATTGTCGGCGAACAATCCAATCTTGTATAGTACGCAACTCTGTTACATCATACTTTTTTTCATAGCCTGTTTTTGCCCTTACTACATACTGGTATATTTCGCCCAAACCTGTTGTTACTGGTGCTAAAAAAGGGCTGCCAATTCCTTTTGGTATCTGGTCTTTTACGGCACTCAATCTTTCTGTTACTTGTTGCCTTGCCCAATACACATCGGTTG
>JANPHE010000088.1:0-13947 GCA_031424295.1 Segetibacter sp.
CCAAATCAATCTTTGTTGCTCCATCGGATGTTTGATGGAGCTGATCTCCTCATTTTTTGAAGCTACTGTTGTTTCCAATGTCGCAATGTCAGATGATGTAGGATTGGATTTTTTCAATTCGTCAAGTTGCTTTGATATCGGCGCTACTTCTGCAGTTACCGTATCAATTCGCTGTTGTTCAGGGCTGCTATAGCTTCTGAATACAGGTACAAACATGAAAATGAGCAAGCCCGTCATGATCAATAAACTGGCCAATGCTTTTCCTGCTTTTTCTGTTTCCTCATTAGAAACGCCAGCTGGCACTTTCTTTGAAAAATAAAACATAGCGGCTGCAGCAATGAATAGCGTTCCTACCCCTGCATATAATATAATCACTTTGCTTAATCCCAAAGCTTGTATTTTTTCATCAGTTATGGCAGCTGTTGTACCAAATAATGCAAAAGCTACAATCAGAGGACCAATGGCAGTACCGAATGAATTGATACCACCACCAAGATTTACCCTACCTGTGCCGGTAGCAGGATCTCCCAATGAAATGGCAAAAGGTTGAGCTGCTGTTTGCTGTAGCGAAAAACCAAGTGCTACTATAAATAAACCCACCAACATACCGGCAAAGGTGTTTGCATTAACTGCAATAATCATTGCTACTGCACCGATTGCTGAGAACAACAATCCATAAACGATGCTCTTTTTATAACCCCATTTTGCGACAAGGTCTTTACCGCCAAATGCACCGTAAACAAACAATCCCAATGCGCCAAGATAATAAGCAAGGTAAAAAGCAAAATCAATTAACTGACTTTGGAATTGATCTAAATTGAAATAATGTTTGCAAAAAGGAATGAATACACTGTTCCCTGCTGCAATAAAACCCCAAAAGAAAAAAACAGTGACCAAAGTACTCAGTGCCCCATAATTTGTGGGTATTCCCGAGAACTTAATTTGCTGCGAAGAACCTACGTTTGTTGTAGCACCTGCCATGGAGTTTTAGTTTTAATTAATGAATGTAGCTTATATGATTGAGCGGCAATTTCACTATTTATTTGCTAGTAACAAAATGTTCCTTAATTTACCTCGCATAAAATTTGAAATGGATATCATACACATAAGCGCTGAATGCTACCCTGTAGCTAAAGCAGGGGGGTTAGGGGATGTTGTTGGAGCACTTCCAAAATACTTGCAAAAGCTTGGTCATACTGCTAGGGTCATTATGCCAATGTACAAAACTAAGTTTTTGTATGAAAATGAATGGGTAGTTGATTTTAAGGGCCGCACCTATTTGGGTGATCGGGAATTTGAATACACAATAATAAAAGAACAAACAAATAAGCTTGGATTCGATCTTTATCTTGTAGAAATATATGGTCTTCTTGACCGAGAGAAAATTTATGGTTATGATGACGATATAGAAAGATTTGTGGCTTTTCAGTTGGCTGTGGTGCATTGGTTAAGCCATTGGACCAATAAGCCGGACGTTATCCATTGCCATGATCATCATACTGGACTCATTCCTTTTATGATGCGCTACTGCTACGCTTATAATCAGGCATTTTCTTCCATTAGAACAGTATTTACCATTCATAATGCACAATACCAGGGATGGATGAATTGGGACAAAAGTTATTACTTACCTGCTTATGATCCTTGGAAATCCGGGATGCTGGATTGGCAGAAAACAATAAATTCTTTGGCATCTGGGATAAAATGCGCTGACAGGGTTACAACAGTAAGCTGGAGTTACCTCGATGAATTAAGGCAATCCGCCAACGGTCTTGAAAGCTTATTTGAGTTTGAACGTGGAAAATGTGTTGGTATATTAAATGGTATTGATTCCGAAGTTTGGGATCCATCTACAGATAAATATCTGGATGAAAAGTTTTCGCTTAAAAAGGTAGTAAAAGGGAAGGCAAAAAATAAACAAACCCTTTGCGAACAGTTTAATTTGGATGAAACCAAACCGTTGATTGTCTTTATTGGAAGATTGGTAGGGGAGAAGGCTGCCGATATTTTACCTGCTGCCATTTTTACTGTATTGCAGGCAGCAAGCCAAAATGTAAATTTCCTGATTTTAGGTAGCGGGGATCCGGAAGTGGAATGGCAACTTCAAAATATAACAGGGGCCTATCCGGGCACCTATAACGCCTATATTGGATACAACGAAAAACTAAGTCATCATATGTATGCCGGGGCAGATTTCTTATTGATGCCAAGTCGTGTAGAACCCTGTGGACTTAATCAAATGTATGCCATGCGCTATGGTACTGTGCCTGTAGTAAGGGCAACTGGAGGATTGAAAGATACAGTAGTAGATATGGGGGATGAAGATGGTTATGGTATTAGATTCTTACATGCTTCGGTAGGCGACCTGCTGCATGCCATATACAGAGCCATTGATTTATTTTATAATGAACCCGCTAAATTGAAGAAAATGAGAGAAAAGATGATGAAAATAGACAACAGTTGGGATACCAGTGCCCAACAGTATATTGATGTTTATCAATCTTTGTAGTACGGACAAGTAACTTTTAAGAATTTTACATCAACATTTAATTTTTTATCTTCAATCTTCTTGTTTTAATTGAAGAGTATAATAACTTACGCAAAAATTATAGCATTAATAAAAAGCAATTTAACATTATATGCCAAATCATTCTAAATCAGTTATAGCAGTCATTTTAGGAGGCGGTGCCGGATCTAGGCTTCATCCATTAACCGCTAGTCGTAGTAAACCCGCTGTACCAATTGCTGGGAAATATCGGTTGGTTGATATTCCGATTAGTAATTGTATCAACAGCCATATCAACAGGATGTTTGTACTTACACAATTCAATTCGGCTTCGCTAAACAGGCACATTAAAAACACCTATCTTTTTAGCAACTTCAGCACAGGCTTTGTTGATATTTTAGCTGCAGAACAAACGCCTGATAACCCTAGTTGGTATCAGGGAACGGCAGATGCTGTAAGGCAATCGCTTAGACACCTGCAGACTTATGATTTTGAGTATGTACTTATTCTCAGTGGAGACCAATTGTACCAAATGGATTTTGTGGAAATGATTGATCACCACATAAAAACCAAAGCAGATATTTCTATTGCTACTATACCTGTGGCAGCTAGAGAAGCAAGCGAATTTGGTATATTAAAGGTGGATGATAATAGTATGATTACTTCTTTTGTAGAAAAGCCAAAGGTCGATGTATTGCCTGATTGGGTAAGTGATACCGGCGATGAGATGAAAGCTCAGGGACGGAATTACCTTGCTTCTATGGGTATTTACATTTTCAATCGTAAATTATTGTTTGGATTGTTACAGGACACTATGAAAGATTCAACTGATTTTGGCAATCAAATAATGCCACAGTCCATTGGAAATTCCAGAGTTGCAAGTTATCAATACGAAGGTTATTGGACAGATATTGGAAACATTTATTCATTTTATGAAGCCAACCTTTCCTTGACGGAGCCAATACCTCCATTTAATTTATTTGACAATACCAATACGGTATATACTAGAGCGCGGATGTTGCCACCTTCTAAATATACCAATACAATTGTTGAGAAAAGTATTGTTGCGGAGGGTGCTATTTTACATCCAAGCAAAATTAAAGGGAGTGTAGTAGGTATTCGTTCCCGAATTGGAAAAGACACACAAATTATAGATAGCTACCTCATGGGGAATGACTATTATGAAACTATTGAGCAAATGGTAGAAAATGCAGATAATAACATTCCTGCAGTTGGTATAGGCGAACGTTGCCTGATTGAACATGCAATTATTGATAAAAACTGCCGCATCGGGAATGATGTAAAAATAGTTGGAGGCAGGGGGTTAGTAAACCAGGAACATGAATTGTACACAATCAAAGATGACATTATAGTAGTAAAGAAAAATGCTGTTTTACCTGATGGTTTTGTAATAGCATAACTCAAAATTGCCTATGCTTTTTTCCGATTTTTATAAAACATCCTAAACAGGATGTTTTTTTTACTACTTTTATCTTTTATGTAATTATTACACATTTAAACATTGCTTAACGATTGCTTATGACGAATGAAATGGTGCAAGAAGTTTCTTCAACTTCTTCTCGTATAAAAAAGCCGAGGTTGACATTTTTTCAAATATTTAATATGAGCTTTGGGTTCTTTGGAATCCAATTCGGATGGGATCTTCAGCGGGCCAACATGGGACCTATTTATGAGTATCTCCATGCAAGTGCAGAACAAATTCCGCTTCTCTTTTTGGCAGCACCATTAACGGGATTGATTGTTCAGCCAATAATAGGGTATATGAGTGACAGAACCTGGCATCCTTGGTGGGGCAGAAGAAGGCCCTACTTTTTTGTTGGCGCTGTTTTAAGTACGATTTGTTTATTTTTTATGCCCAATAGTTCTGCTTTGTGGATGGCAGCAGGTCTTTTGTGGATTCTTGATACCTCAGGTAATATCGCAATGGAGCCTTTCAGGGCTTTTGTGGCAGACAAATTATCTGAAAAACAACGCACATTTGGATTTGCTATGCAAAGTTTAATGATAGCACTTGGTGGAACTATTGCTTCCGCTTTGCCATGGATGATGGCTAATTGGTTCGGATTTTCGAGAGAAAGTACCAACGGCATTCCAGATTCGGTTAAGTATGCTTTTTACATTGGTGGTTCCATCTTTCTGGTTTCTGTTTTGTACACTATATTCACTTCTAAGGAATATCCACCAGAAGATATTTCTTTTAAGGATAAGGTTAAAGAAAGCAACAAAGGATTTGGGGGAGGGTTTAAAGAAATAACCCATTGTATTACCAATATGCCTAAGAAAATGAAGCAATTGGCTATTGTACAATTTTTTACTTGGCCAGGTTTGTTTCTGATGTGGTTTTATTATAGCACAGCAGTAGCCCGAAATGTATTTGGAGCAGTTAGCGAAAAGGATTCTCTCTACACACAAGGGGTTGAATTTGCTGGTCTGACACTTTCATTTTATAATGTAATTGCCTTCATCGTAGCGCTTATTATACCTTTTCTTGCATCAAAACTTGGAAGAAAATTGACGCATAGCGTTTGTTTATTTTGTGGTGCAGTAGGATTGATTTCTGTAGGATTTGTATCTAATAAGTACATGTTGTATGGTTGCATGACTGGTGTGGGCATTGCTTGGGCAAGTATTTTGTCTATGCCATATGCCATGCTTGCAGGTTCCTTGCCCGAAAATAAAATTGGGGTATATATGGGGATTTTCAATTTCTTTATTGTATTGCCGGAAATTATAGCATCCTTGTTTTTTGGATGGATTATGACTAATTTATTGGACAATAATAGAGTCCTTGCAGTGCAAATTGGTGGTGGCCTTATGATTTTGGCAGGCTTGATTTGTTACTTTGTTGTAAAAGAGACCCGTGAAGAATCCAATAGTAGCAGCGAATATTAGACTTATAAGAACGAATAATTATTAAGAATGAAAAGTTTCCTTTTTTCGATTGTATCCTTTATCTGCATTTCAATATTACATGGTCAGGATGTTTATCCTACTCATTGGTGGGCAGGTATGAAGAATCAAAAGTTGCAACTAATGATTCATGAAAAAAATATTGGAGCTGGTGTTCCTCAAGTGAATATTAGTTATCCCGGAGTGAGCGTTGAAAAGGTTCATAAAGTCGAGAATAAGAATTACTTGTTTGTTGACCTTAATGTAGGACCGACTGCAAAAGCCGGTACTTTCAAAATTGCTATTAAGGGGCAAACCAATACATCCATTAGCTATCAATTGAAAAAAAGGCGAGAGGGTAGAGGAACTACGTTTGCTCAAGGGCTCTCTTCAGCTGATTTTATATATCTGCTGATGCCTGATCGTTTTAGCAATGGAGATGAAAGCAATGATCGCATTCCTGGTTTGAAAGACCAGACACTCAACAGAGATTCTATGTTTCACCGTCATGGGGGTGATTTGCAAGGAGTGATTAATCACCTTGACTATTTGCAAGAGCTTGGCGTTACGGCTTTGTGGATGACTCCTGTACAGGAAAATGATATGCCTGACCGTACAGAACATGGCTATGCACCAACGGATCATTATACTGTAGAGAAAAGATTTGGAGGTGATGCCGCTTATAAAAAACTAAGTGACGAAGTGCATAAAAGAGGAATGAAGTTGGTTCAGGATGTTGTGTACAATCATATAGGTTTAAACCATATTACGGTTGTCGATCAACCAATGAAAAGTTGGTTGCATGAATGGCCTGAATTTACCCAAACCAGTTACAAGGATCAGCCACTTTTTGATATTTATGCCTCTGAAAAAGACAAAAAAATAACAGTAGATGGTTGGTTTACCAAACAAATGCCTGATCTAAATCAAAGCAATCCCTATGTAGCTAATTTTCTTATTCAATTTGCGCTTTGGTCTGTAGAGGAATTTGGTGTAGATGCTTGGAGAATTGATACCTATATATACAATGACCTCAAGTTTATGAACCGTTGTAACAAGGCATTGCTTGATGAGTATCCTAATATTTTTATGTTTGGTGAGACTTGGGTACATGGTATAATAAGTCAGGCATATTTTACTGGGAATAATTTGAAGGTTCCCTTTAAAAGCAATTTGCCAGGAGTGACGGATTTCCAATG
This sequence comes from Segetibacter sp., assembly GCA_031424295.1. Lineage (GTDB taxonomy): Bacteria > Bacteroidota > Bacteroidia > Chitinophagales > Chitinophagaceae > Segetibacter. The sequence goes on from JANPHE010000088.1 coordinate 6,616, forward strand.
CAACATGTATGGAATTGTACCTGCTATGAATCAGCCTTTTGGATGGACAGAGGGCGTAAACAAATTGTACTCAACATTGGCGCAGGATATCATTTATCAAAAACCCATGAATCAGGTAATATTTTTGGACAACCATGATTTAAGCCGGTTTTTTTCTTTGGTAAATGAGGATGAAGAAAAGCTGCGGAGTGGTATCAGTTGGTTATTGACTTGCCGTGGAATTCCCCAGCTGTATTATGGAACGGAAGTTTTGATGAAAGGCTATACAAATCCGGACGGTTTGGTGCGTGGAGACTTCCCAGGCGGATGGAAAGGTGATCAAGTAAATGTATTTAAAGGAGATGGACTTAGTTCTGCTCAAATGGAGACACTCAGACTAACTCAAACACTTGGCAACTTTAGAAAGAAATCATCTGCAATAAAAACTGGTAATATGATGCAGTATGTTCCTGATGATGGATTGTATGTTTACTTTAGGTACGATGCATTACAAACGGTTATGGTCGTTATGAATACCTCCACCAAAGAAAAAGAAATTGATTTCAGCAAATTTAGCGAAAGGACAAGTGGCTTCTCAAGTGCAAAAAGTGTTGTTGACTATATGACTTATAAAACGAACAATAAGTTTACTATTCCTCCAAATAGAACGTGGGTATTGGAACTTAAAAAGTAGCTTTTGTTTAGCCATTTTTCTAAAAATAGTATTTGAATTGATAATTGATTTGTGGTTACGGGATTGATCCGGATTTTTTAGTTTACATGAATTCCAGTTGACAATTTTCATGATGGTTAAAGGTTTTTAGTTGATTTATGAAACAAAATAAAGCCTTCATTTATTTTATCGTGTTACTGATCATTGTAGTGGGAATTCGATGTAAAAGTGTTAGTATTTCATCATCACAAACAGCAATGTACAAATCCATTTACATTGATCAGTTTAAATTGACTTATTTCAAGCGGATGCTCATCAACGGTTATAATAATTCACAAGCTATTCAAGAAATTATCATTTTAGATCACAGCGGATTTACCGAACCCCATTTTGACAGAAGATGATTACAATTTCATTGACAGTATTACAAGAATAGACAATCAAAAGATGCAAAGTGATTCTGCAAATAGTATAGGAAGGGTTGCAGAAGGTGCAGAAGGAAAACATATTTTGGGGTTTATTCTCAGTAGAGTCAGCAGTAAATGTCTAGACAGCTTAGCAAACAAGCGATACAAAAATGCTGGAGTAGAGAAAATGTATAAAGGTTGATCTTTACTTGCTAAAAAAAAATCCTTTCGAATATTGATAATAGCCCTGAAAATGAACTAGCTATTACGATGTAAACTCAAAAGCAAATGAACAATTTTCCCCCAAATCTTTTGAATAATGAACATATTAAAAAGTATCTATACTTGAAAATCAATGGTAACTATAAGAGCTGTCAATGTTGAAACGCAGCATAATAAAATTTAATGGCTGCCGCTACTTCTTCTTCCGATTTATTTTGTGTAAATGTTAGGGGCAATCTTCTTTGAAAGCTGCCATCTATTCCCGTTTTATAATATTTTACAGCCAACACAAAATTGTCTTTTAAGCTTCTAGGCACATTGTCTTGTTCAACTTTTGCCGATATAAAATTTTCCCAATTGGTTATATGTCTTTTATAGTGATAAATCCCGTTTGTGTTGACAGTTATGCAAGCCTTCTTTGATAATCCTTTGATTACAAAAAATGCTGCTGGAATTAAAACAAATATTCCTGTAATTAATACTGCACTTTTATTATAACTCTCATCCTCACTAAAATAACTTACAAGAGCAGAAATAAATATTGCAAGGAAAACTGCGGCTATTATAAAATTCAAAATAACGGATTCCTTTACAATGAAATCTTCGTTTTTATCTAGTTGTTTTTGCATTTAATTTCAAAATTCCAATAAATATACAGATCGTTGTTTAATTAATACTGCTTTAATTGAATGGGAAATAATTGAAGGACTTTGAAACTCAGTTATATTTTTATTTGGGACTATTGAAATGTGTGATGGCAATCCTATTATCTCCTTAATCCCGACCAATAGAAATAATAAACTTCATTTGTGAGAAAACAAAAAAGGCAGTCTTGCACAGGCTGCCCTTCGATAGAATATTGGATTTTAAAAAAGTAACTCCGTATTCAAACGGGAACTTCTCAACCTTATTGTTTGAATGCTTGAATATTTTTTAATTGCATATCACTTTCGTCAAGTAGAAACAAGGGAGTTCCCAATCTTTAAATGTTGGTTTTTGACAAAATTATTTAATTTCAAATCTAATAATTTGAAAATCAATTAATTGAAACTGTATGATTTCTAATTGGTTTCTTGGAAACGTTTAAATACAAAGCCTAAATATTCCTTTATGAAATGTTTACTATGTAGATCGCTTTTTTGAGACTACTTTTGAACGATACAATTGGATTTATTTTTTTCAATCTTCATTATCAAAACTTAAGTATGTGAATCACATCGAAGAAATTATTTCAAAATCAATAGAAGTAAAGCAACAATTATTAGAAGATAGTAAAATGCATTTGCAAATTAAAAGTGCAATTCAAATAATTACTTCGGCATTTAGCAATGGAAAAAAAGTATTGTTTTGTGGGAATGGTGGAAGTGCGGCTGACGCCCAACATCTTGCTGCTGAGTTCTCCGGCAGGTTTTATATGGATCGTCTAGCATTGCAATCGGAAGCTTTGCACTGTAACACCTCTTATCTTACAGCTGTTGCTAATGATTATAGTTTTGAAGTCATTTATTCACGCATTATAGATGGTACAGGCAACAATGGCGATGTATTGGTTGGACTAAGTACATCTGGCAATTCTGCCAACATTGTAAAGGCTTTTGAAAGTGCCCGTTCTAAAGGTATGACAACCATTGGCCTTACTGGTTCCTCTGGAGGAGTTATGAAAGAAGTGAGCGATGTTTTGCTCAATGTGCCTTCTTACGACACCCCTAGGATACAGGAATGCCATATTCTTCTGGGTCATATAATTTGCCAATTTGTAGAAGAAAATTTGTTTGGAGATAAAGCAGCACCATGATCAAAGAAGCTATTATCCTTGCGGGCGGTTTGGGAACAAGATTGAGATCTGTTGTTAGTGATTTGCCTAAATGTATGGCACCGATAAATGGTATTCCTTTTATTGCTTTCGTCATAAATCATCTTCAAAGACAAGGGGTAACTCATTTTATTTTTTCTTTAGGGTATAAAAGCGAATCTTTTATTGCGTTTCTTAATAACGATTATAAAAATCTTTCTTATCAGCTTAGTATAGAGGATGAACCTTTAGGAACAGGTGGGGCAATCAAACAATCATTAATATATGCCTTAGGAAAGTCAGTTGTCATTGCCAATGGCGATACGCTTTTTAAAGCGGATATTGTAGAAATGTCTCAGTTGCATGAATTGAGTGGGGCAAATTGTACGATGGCCCTAAAGCCTATGACAAATTTTGATCGGTATGGTGCCGTCGAAATAAATGCGCAAGGACTAGTGCAATGTTTTAAAGAAAAACAATTTTACGAAAGTGGCTTGATAAACGGAGGCGTTTATGCCCTCAATAAAGCAAAGTTTTTTGAGGAAGAATTCCCGGATAAATTTTCTTTTGAAACAACGTATTTACAGAAGCTATATAAGCAACGAACCATTCTAGGAATAATACAAGATAAATACTTTATCGATATTGGAATACCTGAAGATTATGAAAAAGCTCAACACGAATTATTACAACATGGTTGATAATACTTTGTATGAAAAATGCTTTCTAAGCATTTGCTTACCAGTTATGCTTTCTTGCATAATATATCATTAGTACCTTTATAGTTCCCTATATAATACTGCAAACTTCGGAATATGGACATTTCACAGATAGATAAAACGTGTACGCTGTTTCTTGATAGGGACGGTGTAATTAATCATGAAAAGAAAGATGATTACATCCTCCATTGGGATGAGTTTAAGTTTTATCATGGTGTAACAGGTGCATTAAAGATACTATCTGATATTTTTGGAACCATCGTCATGGTTACAAATCAAAGAGGAGTAGGTCGGGGTTTAATGACCGAAGCTGACCTGACTGAAATACATGCCAACATGCTAACTGTAGTAATAGAAAATGGAGGTAGAATAAATAAAATTTATTATTGTACAGCTATAGAAAGTAATGATAATAATAGAAAACCTAATCCAGGGATGGCAATTCAGGCCAAAGAAGACTTTGACCATATTGATTTTTCAAAAGCCATAATGGTGGGTAACAAGCTAAGCGATATGCAATTTGGAAGGAACGCAGGCATGTTTACAGTTTATGTTGAAACAACGCATCCTGAAGTTGACTCACCGCATCCTCTGATCGATAGTAGGTTTTCTGACCTTAATGCATTTGCCCATTATGTACAGTCTGTGGTAATAAATTCATAAAAAAGGAGCTGAGGATGGTTTTCACTATTCATTTTTAATTGCTTCATTTATATTCGTGTCAACATGAATACTCGTATTTTAATATTTTCCCTTGGAATTCTCATTTCATTTTATGGATCAGGTCAGGAAATTATACCTTCAAATAATAAAAGTTTCAGTAAGGAAATATTGAAGAAACTAAAGAAAAGCGAAGACAGCCTCAAAGTTTTTGGCAAAAAAATGATTAATGAGCGGACAGCATTGGATCGTTTTTTAGCAGATAGTATGTTTATTAGAATGTTGGTCAGGTCATTAAAAACACCCTATTCTTTCAATTATTCCTATGATTCTTTAAAAACAATTTCACGTTTATATGCTCCGGACAGTTCTTTCAGAATTTTTACCTGGGAGTTTATGAGGTATGATGATTACTATCGCCAGCGCGGTGCTATACAAATGAAAACAGCAGATGGCTCCCTTAAATTGTTTCCGTTGATTGATATAAGCGATTTCACTTCTGCACCTTTAGATTCAATTCGTACACCTAATAATTGGGTAGGGGCTATATATTACAACATAATTATGAAGACTTTAAACAATCGGAATTATTATACGCTTATTGGGTTTGATGATAATAACAGACGCTCAACTAAAAAATGGATTGAAGTGTTGTCATTTGATGATCTGGGAAAGCCAGTATTTGGAGGCCCTTTTTTCAGTATTCGTACTGATGATGTTCGAGGTTCAACTGCAGGTGCAAGGTTTTGTTTGGAATATAAAAAAGATGCGGCTGCAAAAATGAATTATGATAAAGACCTTGATATGATCGTGTATGAACATCTTGTAAGTGAGGACAACAGTCCTGATAAACCCTATTCAATGATACCAGATGGAGATTATCTTGGTTTTAAGTGGGTAAACGGGAAGTGGATTCAGGTGGATAAGATATTCAATAGTAAACTGCAAGATGGTCAGGCACCTGTACCAATGCCATTAAAAGATGCTGCAGGAAAAAGTGATGAAATGAGATTGTCTGATCAGTCAATGAAAAACATGCAACGACAAAAGCAGGAACAAGTTCAGCCACCGCCATCTAAAAAACCACCGGTGAAAAAAGCTGAAAAAAAGCCGGAAAGTGATCAACAGGAATCTTTCTGATTATTTTTTTGCATTTAATTTTTCAAAATCTTCCTCTTTGATGAAATACAATAAAAAGACATGTTGGAATAATCCTATTGGCTGAAATTTATTAAACCAGGAAATGTCTTTTTGATTATTCAGTTTGCTGAAGGCCAATTCCCGCATGCTCACCATGTAGTGTCCAGTATCCGGCTTTCCGCATGGCTTTTTATAATATGGGTTTTGTAAACGAAAAGTATTGGCTATAGAATCTGATTGGCCATAATCAATACTGCTATCCATCACTTTTTTGTAAACCGTTTTTTTATTGCCTATCAACTCATTTGTATAGGGCAATAGGTCAGGAAAATAGGAAATCATGGAAATCATGGAAAATATTATCGCAGCGTAAGTCGCAACTACAAATACTTTTTTGCGATTAGAGAGGTAATTGAATGTGTAACCAAGTCCAATAAAAATAAATGGAAAAATTATTAACAAATGCCTAATTCCAATCTGAAAGACATTGTAAAAACTTAAAACAATTCCATAGAAAACAATGGGAATTACGACAAACATATACTTGTTTACAAATGCCGTCATTTCAAATTTTTTGAAGAAAATAATAACAGATGCAAGTATTAGTAATAACGTACCCAAAGGCATTTTATAGAAAAATAGAGTCAAATAGTAGTACCAAAAGCCTTTATCCATTCTTACTTCCCCAAATAGGTAAACCCCATCATAAGTGCTCCTTGATTTTCCTGCACCGAGCTCTGCATGTGCTTTTAATAAATCAATTGATTGAATAAATGAAGAAGGAAATGGAACCCGAAGCCAAGTTAGGCGAGAAAATAATTTCTGTATAGATTGAAAGCTTGTGCTGTTGAATGAATACTCGTTTAAAGCACTGAAAGTTCCCTTAAAATAAAAGGCAAGGTTTATAACGAATAGTACGGTCAATAGAAAAAAGACGGTATTTTTTGCCCTTATTAAAGTAAATGAAGGCAGCCCACCAGTTTTTTTTATGATGTTTCCAGCAAGCGCAAGAATAGGTAATAACAAGAAAAGGAAAATCAAGGATTGTTTAGTAACTATTCCCAAGCCGGTAAAAGCAGCACTTGCTATTAATTGCTTTATGCTATCTGTTATTTGAAATTTTCTAAAATGATACAAAGTGGCAATCAGGAAAGCGCCGCAAGCAATATCTGTTGTAATCAATGTGGAATAGGAAAGGAAAAAAGGATCGAAAAGTAACAATAGCAATGGTAATTGCCAACCACGCTGTCCATACAGATCTTTGCACCACCAATAAACATATAATGCGGTGAGTAATGAAAAAAGGATCATCATAAATCGTCCTTCAGCCTGGTCCTTTCTTCCATAATCGAATAACTTATAATCAGGGTTTATGAGCTGTCTAATTATTCTTGGGATCCAGCATATGGCAACAACAGGAGATTTGCTGTCATCTAGCGGATAAAGCCTTTCAGGATGTCCGTGTAACCACCTTTTAGCATACTCGATATATTGTGGCTCATCGTGTGTAATATTTTGCTTGGAAATATAATAAAAGGAGGTGCAGGTATGTAAAATTAAAAAGGCCAGCAGTAACCACCGCTGACCTTTCATCATTCTATCATTGAATAAATTTCTGAGCATATGAAAATTGCCTTTCAGGAAACTACTCGATTAATCCAGCTTCAAAACTGCCAGAAAAGCCTCTTGAGGTACTTCAACATTTCCAATTTGTTTCATTCTCTTTTTCCCTTCTTTCTG
>JANPHE010000089.1:0-6038 GCA_031424295.1 Segetibacter sp.
ATGCCGGATGATATGCTTGAAATAAAGATTGCCGGGGCAAATGAAGCAACAGCAGCCCTACTTAATACCTATTCAGCTTCTTCTCCGAATGCGATGATTGCACCTGCAGGCTATCTAGTAGATCAAAATGGAGAAATTGAATTCCCAATTATTGGAAAAATAAAAGCTGCAGGACTTACCAAAGAGCAATTCAAAGAATCATTAAAAGTAAAGGTCTCGAAATATTTGAAAGATCCGTTGATTGCAGTAAAGTTTTTGAATTTCAGATTTACGGTCATTGGAGAAGTGAAAGCACCTGGAACCTTTTCTGTGTTAAATGAGAAAATCACTATTCTAGACGCATTGGGCCTTGCCGGAGATATGACTAGTTATAGCCGAAGAACAAATGTAAGAGTAATCAGAGACAGCAGTGGAAGCAGAGAAGTTTGTACCCTTGATTTTACCAATAAATCAATATTTAGTTCTAAATATTATTATTTGCAAAGAAATGATGTAATTTATGTAGAGGCTGAAAAATCAAAAAGCCAATATGAAGAATGGTCAAGAATCTCTACAATTGTTGCAACAATAACAAGTTTAATTGCATTAACGATTACAATTCTTAGGTAAGCCTGATTGAATAATATGAAATTGACAAAATGAGTTATCCCGTAAATTCCGTTGAAAATGAGTTTGCTATTCCAGCAAATGCTCAGTTTGATATAAAGAAATTTATTTATAAAATAATTGGGGTTTTACCTTGGTTTATTGTTAGTATAGTTATATGCCTTATTATATCTAGAATTTATCTTAGATATACTTTACCTGTTAGCAAAATATCTGCCTTCGTTCAGATAAAAAGTCAGGAGGATGGAGGCAATAGTCAATACAAAACGCTTAAGGAAATGGGTTTGGTTACCCAAAACAATGATGTTGAAAATGAAATGGATATTATAAGGTCATTTGGCCTCATGAAAAAAGTTGTCGATTCTCTTCATCTGAATATTAATCTTTACAAAGAAGGAAAAGTTACAAGCTCTCCGATTTTTGGGGAGTATTCTCCTATCTACATAAGCGTGATTGACGAATATTTAGAAGCCAGACCTTCCGGTTTAAAGATTTTTCTGGCAAACAATAATTTTAGAATTATTGAGAATTCAAAGGAGAAAACCTTTAACTATGGACAAATTTTTGATACCGATTTTGGAAAACTTCAATTCATTAGAAATCCGGCTATTAAAATAGATCCCAAAGGTTATAGACTACTATATAGAGATAAAGAATCTGTCGCAAAATCATATAAAGCAGGGATAGACGTTAGGCTAAGCCATGATTTAGGAGGAATAGTTGAGATATCAATGCTTGATGAGATACCTGAGCGGGCAGCATTAATTGTCGATAAACTAATTGAAGTTTATGACAATGCAGGACTTGATGACAAAAATGTGGCAAACATTCGAACTATTAAGTTTCTTAATGATAGAATTGATACTGTAGCACGAGAATTAAACAGGGTTGAACTTTTAGCGCAACAATACAAAACAACAAATGAAATAAGTAGTGTTTCAACTCAGGCAGAGTCTTTCTTAAGTCAGGCAGCCTTGGTTGACAGCAAAAAATCCGATCAGATTGGACAAATAAAGGTATTAGAAACCCTTGAAAATTATTTGTCAGGACCAAAAGAAGCAGCCGAATCTATTCCTTCTGCTCTCGGCATTGGAGAGCCCACCTTGTTATCACTTATCAATACGCATAATAACCTTGTTCAGGAAAAGCAGAAAATGGCCTTAAACAGCACGGAAGCAGATCCTATTATGGCAAAAATCACTACACAGATTAGTGATGTAAGACAGAACTTATTGAGGAACATAAAATTTTTGAAAAGTGGTTTTAATACCAATTTAGGTCAAGTTCAAAACTACTACGGTAGTATTGAAAGTAAAATAGCCTCCCTTCCTAAAAAAGAACGAGAATTGGTCAATATTAAGCGGCAGATTAATTTAAAGGAAACGCTTTACTTATACCTTCTTCAAAAACGAGAAGAATCACAATTATCACTAGCTTCCAATATTAATAATACCCGTATCATTGATCATGCTTTTAATACAGGAGTTATTAGTCCTGTCTCTTTTAGAATCCAATTGATTGCATTTTTAATTGGATTAGCTATTCCAATTATTATTATGCTATTAAGTGATTTTTTTAATAACAAAATCAATGATAGAAAAGAAATAGAAGAAGGTACAGTTGTCCCTATACTTGGGGAATTGTCTTTTGAAAAAAGCAAAAAAAGTATTGTCATTGACAATAAAAGCAGAACACCAATTTCTGAACAGTTCAGGCTAATAAGAACAAACATTCAATACATGGGTGCAGAAAAGTCTGTTAAGACAATTCTGGTTTCATCCTTTATGAGTGGCGAAGGAAAAAGCTTTGTTTCGCTAAACCTTGCAAGTAGTATGGGTATAACAGGCGCAAAAACTGTCATTCTTGAGTTTGATTTGCGTAAACCAAAATTGAGTAAATATTTAAATGTTCCAGGTGAATTTGGTATTTCAAATTACATCATTAAAGACATTCCTGTTGAAGCCATCATTCAAAAAGTGCCGGGTCAGGAAAATATGCATGTGATTAGTTCCGGCCCCATTCCTCCTAATCCTGCTGAATTACTATTAAGCCCAAAAACAGCGAAATTAATGGAATACCTCAGGGCAAATTTTGATGTTATTTTGATAGATACTGCACCAATAGGTCTTGTAACTGATGCATTGTTATTGGAAAAGTATGCTGATCTTACTATGTTTATTGTGAGGCACAAATATTCATCTAAGGCAGTAATACCATTTGTTGAAAAACTATACAGAGATAAGAAAATTAAGAGCCTTTCTTTGATTGTTAATGGAATTAAATCTGAAAGTACGTTTGGCTATGGCTATGGTGGATACGGAGGTTATGGATATGGTTATGGATATGGAAATGGCTATGGCTATTACATGCAAGATAAAAAGAAAGGATTTTTGGGAAACCTATTAGGAGGAAGTAACAAGAAAGATAGTTAGAATAATAATTTTTAAAATGCGCCACTGGTCATTTTCATGAAAATGGGAGTGAGGTGGCGAAGCTGTATAAAGTAGGTTCAATTTATTATGGAAACTTCAAAAAAATGGTATGCTTTATATACCAAACCAAGGTGGGAAAAAAAGGTTAGTAGCGTATTGGATAAAAAAGGAATAGAAGCTTGGTGCCCGGTCCAGAAAATCTCAAAGCAATGGAGTGATAGAAAAAAGATTGTAGAGGAACCATTGTTCAAATCATATGTTTTTGTTTATATAGAAGAAGATGACAAGACTATAGTAAAAATGACCGATGGGGTTCTAAATTTTGTATATTATGTTGGTAAGCCTGCCATTATTAGAGATGAAGAAATAGTACTTATAAAAAGATATCTTTCCGAATCTGAAGCTTGCATTTCTGTACAATCTATTAGCTCTTTAGACGAGCATACACGAATTAAAGTCAATCAAGGAATTTTTATGGACTTTACAGGCACTATACTTAAAGGAGGAAAGAAGAAAGTATATGTGAAACTCGAAAGTCTAGATCAGGTAATGATCGTTGAATTTCCAATTGAGCATTTGTCTCCGATTGTTTAATTTTTGAATTAATCCACTTCTTTGAAAATTCTTATTATTGGACCCGGGTCTATTGGGTCAAGGCATTTACGTAATATTCTTTCATTGGGATATGATGAACTCTCTGTAGTTAGTCGTTCCGGTGCATTACTAAAAGAATTTTCCAATCTGCAGGTTTATACTTCAATATCCTGCGCACTTTCTTCCAACTTATTTGATGCCGCCATCATTTGCACACCAACGTCCAGTCATTGTAATGATTTAAGAGAATTGCTGGATGCAAAAATTTCCAAAATATACCTCGAAAAACCGGTTAGTCATTCATTGAAATATTTGGATGAACTAAAGGAATTGGCAACAACAAATGGAGCTAGAATCATTGTTGGGTTTGATCTTCATTTTGATCCCGGGATGATAAAGGTTAAGCATTTAATTGATGAAAATACAATAGGAAAAATCGTCTCTGTAAATGCAATCGTCGGTCAGTATTTACCGGACTGGCGACCACAACAGGATTATAGAACTGGTATGAGTGCAAAGAAGGAATCAGGTGGGGGCGTAATGCTTGACCTTATTCATGAGTTCGATTATTTATTATGGCTTATGGGAAATGTTCATAAAATTTCCTGCCAATATTCTTATACCGGGGCTTTAGAAATTGAAACAGAAGATGTTTGTGACGTCCTGCTTAGATTCGAAAGTGGAGCAACTGGTACAATACATCTTGATTACTTACAACAAAAATTGGTCAGAAATTGCATGATTACTGGTACGCATGGTACTATCTTTTGGAATCTAGCCGATCGATTGGTAACATGGATTGATATTGCTAAAAATGAGCATCAATTCAGTTACGAACATTTTGATAGAAACGACCGGTTTATTCAAATTATGAAATCCTTTTTACAAAATGAAAGTGATCAAAGGTTAACGAGTTTTGAGCAAGGAATTGAAAGCTTGAAATTGGTGATTGCTGCCAAATATTCTTCCGAACATGATGTATTTGTATCACCAGGGTCAATTAATTTTATTCAATAATTAATGATATTAGCAACCATTTGTTGTAGAGGCGGATCAAAAGGTGTTCCCGGAAAGAACATTAGACCATTACTTCAAAAGCCATTAATTTCTTATACTATTGAAGCCGCTAATCATAGTAGGTTTATTGAAGAATTGATCATTTCAACAGACGATTTACAAATCGCTGATATAGCAAAAACTTATGGAGCATCGGTTCCTTTCATGCGGCCCGCTGAATTGGCTACAGACACTGCATCAAAATGGCCGGTTTTTATCCATGCAGTAGAAACATATGAAAAGATATCAGGCAAAATTGTTGACTATCTTGTAGACCTGGATGTAACAGTTCCGCTAAAATCAACTGAAGATATCGATGGAGCCATACAACTGGCCCTAGAACATCCTGAAGTTGATGTTGTTATCACAGGCTATGAACCAGAAAGAAATCCATATTTCAATATGATGGAAGTTGATGCAAATGGATATGCCGAAATCGTAAAGAAAACTGCTTCACCAATTGTAAGAAGGCAGGATGCTCCACTTGTATATAGTTTGACTCCAGCTGCTTATGTTATAAAGAAAAGTGCTCTATACAATTTTGAACATTGGAGTAAAGCAAAGTGCAAAATATTTCCAATTCCAAGAAATAGAGCCATTGACATAGATACTGAACTTGATTTTAATATTGTAGAATTTTTAATGAAGAACAATAATGAACCAACCTGATTTATTTGATCTTACGGGAAGGATCGCAATAGTAACCGGAGGTGCCGGCTTATTGGCATCTGAACATGCTATTGCATTATCTGCATATGGTGCAACTGTAATACTTGCTGATGTAAACGAAGAAAAATGCCACGAAGCTTCAATTATTTTGCGGAAAGAAGGTGTGATAGTCTCAGCAAAAGTATGTGATGTGACAAGAAAGCAGAGTTGGCAGCAACTCCTCGACGACACAGTAAAAGAATTTGGCAAAGTTGATATTCTTGTTAATAATGCAGGGTTTACCAACCAAAGTAAATCTGCCAATTTTGATGCTGCTTTTGAAAACTTTCCATTGGAAGATTGGAACGCTATTATGAATGTCAACCTAACCGGTGCTTTCCTTGGTTGCCAGGTAATAGGAAAACACATGATCGACAATGGAAAGGGAGCAATCATCAATATAGCTTCATTGTATGGAGTGGTAAGTCCAAATCATAAAATTTATCCGGGAACAGGCATTTCACAGCCTGTAGCCTATAGTGTAAGTAAACATGGTGTAGTGGCACTGACGAAATACCTTGCTACCCTTTGGGCTGAACGAGGAGTTAGAGTAAATGCTCTTACTCCCGGTGGTATATTTAATGATCATAAGGGGCTTTTTTTAGAACGGTTCAAGCAAATGAATCCTATAGGTCGGATGAG
>JANPHE010000090.1:0-13653 GCA_031424295.1 Segetibacter sp.
AGTAAGCTGATTAGGGCTTATGTATTGGGGAGTAGCTGCACGCTTTTTTGAGCCTCTAGCTGCTTTTGCTTGCATCTGGTAAAATTTAATGACCTAAAAGCTAAAGATAGTAAGGGTTTGGGGTTGTTGAGCAAGCCCTAAGTATAGCGCTATCCAACCATGAAATGCTTTGAAAAAATAAATAATCAAATAAAATGTCGTTCTTATTTGTAAAAAATCTTGGAATTAGGTTGATATGCCATTTGTAATCAGGGCAAACCTCAATGAAAATGAACAATCCTGTTAAGATATGCGATAAAATTAGTATGATACTGATTTACTACCACAGTATTGAAACTCGAGTCCAAATATTTAATAGGCTATAAAAAATGTTGAAAATTCTATAGCTAGTCAACTTAAATTGACCTTCAAAATCATTTCAATAAATTGATACTTAAAATAGATCCACTAAAATTCCATTATTCATTATCATTGAACAACCAGATTTTAGATTTACCAATGTTACTGCATTGTAAAGCCTTCCAAAAACTTTGTTGTAAAGTTCCCCTTTTTGAAATCTTCATTCTGCATTAGTTGAAGGTGAAAAGGAATGGTTGTCTTTATACCTTCAATAACATATTCACTTAGTGCCCTGTACATGGTACTAATAGCTTCTTCACGAGTCTGTGCAATAGTAATGAGTTTGCCAATCATAGAATCGTAATAAGGAGGAATGGTATAACCTGCATATACATGACTATCAACCCTTACTCCGTGACCACCCGGTGTATGAAGCACAGTTATTTTTCCTGGGCTAGGCCTAAAATCATTGTATGGATCTTCAGCATTTATACGACATTCAATGGCATGCATTGTTGGCTCGTAATTTTTGCCTGTAATGGCAATCCCTGCGGCTATTTTAATTTGTTCTTTTATAAGATCGAAGCTGATGACTTCTTCTGTAACACAATGTTCCACCTGGATTCTTGTATTCATTTCCATAAAGTAGAAATTGCGATGCTTATCGACCAAAAATTCTACTGTACCTACACCTTCATAATTAATACACGTTCCGGCCAAGATAGCGGCTTCACCCATTCGCTTGCGGAGATCAGGAGTCATAAACGGAGACGGGCTTTCTTCCACTAATTTCTGGTGACGACGCTGGATACTACAATCTCTTTCGCTAAGATGGCAAACAGTACCAAACTGGTCACCCGCTATTTGAATTTCTATGTGTCTTGGCTCTTCCACATATTTCTCCATGTAAACGCCATCATTCTTAAATGAAGCAGCAGCTTCTGCACGTGCAGATGTATATGCTTTCTCAATTTCACTTTCGGCAAACACAACCCTCATCCCTTTTCCACCACCACCAGCAGTTGCTTTTAGAATAACAGGATAACCCACCTCTACGGCAAGCTTTTTTGCTTCTTCCACACTTTCCAACAATCCCTCTCCTCCTGGCACTACCGGAACACCCGCCTTAATCATCGTCTCTTTGGCCGTGATTTTGTCACCCATTTTGCTAATCATCTCAGGAGTGGGGCCTATAAACTTAATTCCATAGTCGTGACATATTTGAGAAAATTTTGCATTCTCTGCTAAGAAACCATAGCCCGGATGAATACCATCGGCATTGGTAATCTCGGCCGCGGCCATGATATGTGGAATGTTTAAGTAAGATTCGCTGCTTTGGGGCTTTCCGATACATACAGCTTCGTCCGCAAATTTTACATGCAAACTGTCCTTGTCGGCTGTAGAATATACTGCCACTGTTTTAATACCCATCTCTCTACACGTACGAATTACACGAAGTGCAATTTCTCCTCTATTGGCAATCAATATTTTTTTAAACATAGGTATTCAATTTGCTAATTAGTTAATTTGCTGATATGCTAATAAAAAGCATCGTTTAAACTTCAAAAAAGTGTTCAGTTTTTATTCTTAGATGAGGTAATGATACTTGTTAATAATTTTTGAATTTCTAATAATAATTTGCAGAGTTTTTGGCAATCAGGATAGCCAATACCAACACTGCACAAAATCAACCAATACTGTGTTTCATCAGATTCCTTTGCAGCAATCTTTAATTTATGAATGAAATCCGACTTACTTTCTGCATTTTGTGCTTCAAAACAATTTGCACCAATTGAAGTCCCCGACCGAAGTAACTGATTACTAACAATAAATTTTTTTTCACTATTCAAAAGTTCACAGTAGTTAATAATCTCTAAAGAGAATTCCAAGGATGTCCTAAGTAGGGGATTGTTTTCTATTTTTTCCTTTTGCATCTACTTCAATTGAATTAGCGAAATAGCACATTATCGAATTATCATATTGTTTTAAGCTGGTTCCACCAAAAACAATGGTTGATCGTACTCTACCGGAGAAGCATCATCAACCAACACTTTGACAATGATCCCTTTAATTTCGCTTTCAATTTCGTTGAACAATTTCATTGCTTCAATTATGCAAACTGCCTTACCTGGAGCAATTTCATCTCCAACATTTACAAAAGGTCCTTTGTCAGGTCCTGAACTTCTATAAAATGTACCAATCATTGGGCTTTTGATGGTAATAAGATTATCCGGAACTTTACTACCTGCTGGTTCTCCTGAAGCAGGTGGTAATACGGGTGAGGACTGCTGCAACTGAGGGTTTGCCTGTTGCATTGGCTGCTGAAAATACTGTTGATTAGGAACAGCTTGTGTATACACTGGCGCAACATCCTCCTTTTGCTTGATGGTTATTTTAAATTCCTTTTCCTCGATGCTTAATTCACCTATGTTGCTCCGGTTTACTATCTTAATTAATTCCTGTATTTGTTTGAAGTCCATACAATCGTTTTTTGGTTTAAAGACTATAAAAGCAGGTTTCTTTTTACGAAACGAGAGGCAAAATAGTTATTTTTGAAATAATAGCGGAAGAAAAGGTAAATTTTCAATGGTTGCCTATCTGAAAATTAATTAAGTTTTAATTTGAATTTATTGATATAGCAATAAACTATGAGTAACTTTTTCATCAGGAAACACCTGGAATAGCTTCTAAATTTCCGTTTTGGAAAAACTGTTCGTAGTTTAAAAATAATTCCATTTTTTCTGTTAGTGCTCTTGTTTGGTTAACATCTCTTTTTTCATCTTTTCCCATAAATTGTCAAAAGAGCCATTGGGTGAAGTTTTCCAACTTGCCAGATCTGCTTGCATTTTTGCTTTTCTATCGGCAATGCTAGATTCGAAGAATAATTTGAGAAATGATGCATCATTTTCTTTAGCCAATTGATTATAAAGGATTTTTAGTTCTTTTTCCTGCATGTGATTATTTTCAGCCATTTCCTTTTCCAATTGTTCAACCAACCTTACTTTTTCATCGTAAGTACCGGAAGGCAATAAGGTTTTTGCCAATACTGGCATCAACTCTATGAGCATAAGAATAATCACTATCAGAAAATATCTCCATTTGAGTGCCATATTATCCTTTACCAGATTATTCAATGCTTGAATTCGAGTCAAAAAGCCATCATTTAGCAAGGATTCAAAAGCTGCATTTGCCTTGCTTTTTGCCTCGGTAATTACATTAAGACTGCTGTCTATTGAATTAAGCTGGGGTTGAATCCGGGTAATCAGTTCATCCTGCTGTTGATCGAGTTTTACATATGTCTCCTTTTTTGCCAAGGCAATACTTTTTATGCCAATCTTGCCTGTGCCACCAGATCCATCAATCTCAGCTATATATTGTTTTCTAGCTCCATCTACTTCACGGATTCTGTCATTTAACTGTTTTTGAAGGGCTGAACGTTTTGTATCTAATTCAACTTTTTGTGGATTAAACAAAGAATCCAATTCCTGCTGCTTCGCTCTCTTTCTTATCTCATTATCAAGTGAAACCTGCACTTTTATTTCTTTATCAAACATATATAAAATGGCAGGCTGTGCCATAAAAGTGCCCAGGGTTATCGCTAATATGCCTCTTAAAATGAGGGGTAAGGCTTTTGTTTTATTGAATTTATTGATTCCTTTTATAAGAGCCCTATCAATTGTTAGAATAATCAACCCCATAAAAATGCCAAGTAATGCAGACAAAAACAAATTGGTAGTAATTGTACTCCAGAAGTAAGTCCATGCCAGTGTTGCAAAGCCCCAGGTAGCCAAAACAGTTGCGCCTATTATCTTATATCTGTTTCTATCTACGACACAAGGGAGGATGAGTTCCTTTTCAGCAGTACTAAGCCACCATAAAAATTCACTCCACCATGAAGTTGAATACTTTTCCCTATTAGATAAGGAGTTAATGCTTTTAGGCATTCCAATATTTTTAAGATTGTAAGAAAT
Source organism: Segetibacter sp. (assembly GCA_031424295.1). GTDB lineage: Bacteria > Bacteroidota > Bacteroidia > Chitinophagales > Chitinophagaceae > Segetibacter. The sequence goes on from JANPHE010000090.1 coordinate 4,311, forward strand.
GGTGGTTGAAGAAAGGAATGCAAATGAAAATTAAATGTAGGTACTATAAATAATAAGCATTTAATAATCAAAGTCTTTTATCTATATTTTAACGGCAGAAATATGTAAAAGGGCTCTTATTTTCAAATCCCTACCTTTGCCGCCTAATTTTTTTATACAACATGCAGACGGACAAGAATACGATAATTGGTTTTGTGTTGATTGGTATCATTTTTATTGCCTTTTTCACTTACACCAGCAAGCAACAACAAGCGTTGATGCAATTGCAAAAGCACGAACAGGATTCTATAGCAAAAATAAAGGCAGCAATGGCTCCAAAAACTGATCCAGCTGCTGCATTATTGGATTCTTTAAAAAGAGATTCAACAGCAAAATTGGTAGCTGCCGGTAACTTTCAAACAGCAGCCATAGGCAATGAGCAATTTACTGTAGTAGAAAATGAATTGATCAAAGTGACCTTTTCAAGTAAAGGAGGTCAGCCTAAAAAAGTAGAACTAAAGAAATACCTTTCGCACGACAGTAACAACGTTGTGTTAGGAGGTTCCACATTTGACAATCTTGGATATGCTGTTAATACCGCACCCAATCAATCTGCACCAACAAGTACTTTATTTTTTAGTACAACTGGTATAACAAAACAGCCTGATGGCAAGCAAATAATAACTTATAACATTGCTACTCCTGCAGGCCAAAGCATCTCTCATCAATATATCATTAAGCCCAATGATTACATGATTGATTGGAACATAGGAATGAATGGTGTAAACACTTTACTCACTGGCAACACGCTTAATTTTAGTTGGCAAGTTCTTTCGCAAAAACAACAAAGTGACGTAAAATACGAAAGAACACAATCAAGAATTTGCTATGTGGAAGAAGGCAGTTACGATTTTGAAAATGCAGCAGCTGGTGCGGCAAAAAGTTTTGATAAACCAGTTGATTGGTTAACCGTGAAACAGCAATTTTTCAATACTACCTTAATCGCAAAAAACAAATTCAATAGTGGCGATATCAGCATGACCGTTCCTGATAAAGAAGACTCTTCCACCCATGTTAGCAAATCGGTCGCAAATATGAAAATCCAACTGCCGGCTACATCATCAGCAACAATACCTATGGCACTTTATTTTGGGCCAAATGAATTCGAAGTTTTGAAAAAGTACAATATTAAAATGGAGAGTATTATTGATCTTGGTTCAGGTATATTTTCATTTGTAAAATACATCAACAGGTATATCATCATGCCTGTTTTCAATTTCTTTGCAGGATTTATTTCAAACTTTGGGTGGGTGATTGCGTTGTTGACTATTTTTATAAGATTGGTTACTTCACCACTCACCTATACTAGTTACCTGAGCGGTGCAAAAATGAAAGTATTACGCCCTGAATTGGATGTTGTAAAGAAAAAATTCGGCGAAGACAAACAAGGATTTGCTATGGAGCAAATGAAGTTGTTTAGAGAAGCAGGCGTCAATCCTTTAGGTGGCTGTATCCCCGCATTGCTGCAAATACCAATATTCTTTGCGCTGTATAGTTTCTTCAATTCAGAAATTGCATTGCGAGGGCAAAGTTTTTTATGGGCCAAGGATCTTTCATCCTACGATGTATTTATTCACCTTCCCATTCAGGTTTGGTTTGGTTTTGGTGACCATATTAGCTTATTTACACTTACTGCAGTTATTACCAGTTTCCTTATTTCGATTTATAATATGAGCATGACTCCAGATCAGGACAATCCTGTAATGAAGTATATGCCTTATTTCTTTCCTTTCATTCTATTGTTTATATTTAATAGGCTTCCTTCGGCGCTTACCTGGTATTATACTGTTTCAAATGTAATCACATTGATTTTGCAATTTGTTATTCAGAATTATATTATCAACCATGATAAAATTCTAGCCAAAATGGACGAGACCAGAAAAAAACCAAAAGTTAGGTCAAAGTGGCAACAGCGATATGACCAAATGATGGATTCTCAAAAGAAAATTCAGGATCTAAAAGATAAAACTTCTAAAAAGTAAACGTTAATAATTTAATTAAAAAAGCCCATGTATGATTGCATGGGCTTTTTTAATTAACATTGGCATAGAATTTATAAAGTATGGATATCATCGGATGTTTATTAAGGAATTAAATAAACACAATTGATATTTGGCTACAAAAAAATAGAATATGAAAAAGATATTATTCCCAGTTTTACTATTGACCATTTTTTCAAGCTTCGGTCAAGATCAGAAAGTCCTCAATGACTGTACAGTAACTTATGATGTATCTGTGATTGATGCAAAAGCAGACCCTGGCGTTGCGGCAGCCATGCAAGGCGCTACAAAAGTTGTGTACATCAGAAGTAATAAAGTAAGGACAGACTTCATTACATCTACTTTTAATCAAACAACTTTACAAGATTCAAAGAGTGACAGTACGATTATTTTAAGAGAATTTGACAAGAACAAATTCATTTCTTTCCTTTCTGGGAATAAAAGGAAAGAATTAGGGAAAAAATATGAACATATTAAATTTGCAAATTCGACTGATAAGAAGGTAATTTTAGGCTATCAATGTGTAAAAACCATTGCCACACTGCCTGATGGATCTACTTATAATATTTTTTATGCGCCATCTATCATAGCCATCAACAATGATTTTGAGGCACAGTTTAAAGATTTGCCCGGTTTTGTTTTAGAGTATGAAGCCCAAACTGATGATGGAAAGGTTAGGATTAAGTACACCGCTTCAAAAATGACATTAATACCAGTTCCAATAGCAAAATTTGATATCCCTTTAAATGGATACCGGGTTCTATAATTAAGGAGTGAAATTAACGAATTGGCGGTGTAGGTGTCTTAAACCTGGGAGTAGAAACCTTGTGAGAATAAGGATAGATGTAGGTAGTATTACCTTTTTCGAAGCGAAGCATGGATTGAAAGGTAACATCCCCGTTCGCTTCTTTTTTCTGATTGATTGCCTGATAACCTTTGTATGAAAATCCTGCTCTCAAAGAAAAGGGAGACGCTGATTTATAAAATGTTTTATTGAAACTTGACAGAGAATACAAGTTTTTAGTTCTTTTTTCCGTTGAACCTGTAAATGAACCCGTAGCGATGTGCGCAGCGCAAACGAAGAGCAGTGCAAAAACTATTTTTTTCATGGTTAGGGGTTTCATTTAAGTATTAATATTACTATTAATTGTTGCAAATATAGGACCAAAATATGAATTTAACAACTTTTTATCCAAATAATATTTATGAACGTCTATTAAAAAGGGCATAAAATAATTTGTCAGGATGTTTGGGAGCCTTATCTTTCAATAATAAATACCGATTATATGGGCGAAAATTCATATAGAGAGGACAGAGAGGAAATGCGGGAACTGCTTCGGCGGTATGAAAACCTGAAAACCGGAAGGCAGCATTCCTTTCTGGAAGAAGATGCATTTGAAAAAATTATTGATCACTTTGACGAGAAAGACGAATTAGGAAAAGCCATGGAAGCTGCAGATTTGGCCATTCAGCAATTCCCTTTTTCTTCCATGTTAATGATCAAAAAAGCTGATCTATTGCTTGCCAGCAGAAAATACTGGGAGGCATTGGAAATATTAGAAAAAGCTGAACTGTTTGATAGTAACGACATTAATTTATATATCCTGAAGACTGATGCTTATCTGGCATTAGATCAACAAGAGAAGGCTGTAGAATTGCTGGAATCTGCATTAAATCAATTTGATGGAGACGATAGAATTGAATTGTTGTTTGAACTAGCTGACGTTTATGATGATTATGAAGAATTTGAAAAGGTATTTGATTGCCTTAAACTGATACTGGAAGAAGACCCAACGAATGAAGAAGCCCTTTATAAAATTTGTTTTTGGACAGATTTTACCGGCAGAAATGAAGAGAGTATCCGACTTCACTTAAAAATCATTGACGATTTCCCCTATAGTGAATTGGCATGGTTTAACCTGGGAGCTGCCTATCAGGGATTAAAATTGTATGAAAAGTCTATCGATGCTTATTTGTATGCTGTAACCATCGATGAGAAATTTGATTTTGCTTACCGCAATATGGGGGATGCATACCTTAGACTTCGGAAATTCAAAGAGGCCATAGAAGTATTGGAAAAAGTGTTGGAACTCAGCCGTCCGGAAGATGTGATCTATGAAGCAATTGGTCATTGTTACCACAAGTTGGGAAATTTTGCTCAAGCTCGATTTAACTACAGAAAAGCATCTCACATGAATCCGTCGGACAGCAAACTGCATTATAAACTAGCCCTCACCTACATAAATGAAGAACATTGGGAAAGTGCTGTAAAGCAACTGGAAAATGCTATGCGTATGCACAGAAATTCCCCAGAATATAATCTGGCAATGGGTGAATGTAAATTGCAGCTCAATCAATTTAAGGAGGCAATTGTATATTTTGGGCAAGTGGTTAGGTCCAGGCCAAAAAGTGTTTCGGGATGGGACGCATTAATTCGTTGCCTTTTTACGGCAGAATTTTTTGAAGAAGGCGCTGAACAATGTCAGGCCGCACTCGATGTTACAGAGGGGAAACCTTTGTTTAGATTTTATCTTGCTGGTTGCCTTTTTGCCATGAAAAAAACAAAAGAGGCACTGCTTCAATTGGAAAAAGCTATGGAACAATCTCCAAGGCAAGCTAAAAAGCTAATTGAACTTTACCCCATAATACTACAAAACAGCAAAGTGGTGGACTTGATTGCCCGGTATAAAAAAAGTAAAAAGATATAATGCCTGCCTACTAATTCCCATGAGTATCTATTCATCATTTTCATGTAAATCACTGTAAATATTAAATATCAGTTGTCATTTCCTTTCCATTAATTACTTTTGCCGCTCTTTAAACAAGTAATCTAAAAAATTATATATGGCAACAACATCAGACATCAGCAGAGGAATGGTCCTTAAGCTTGATGGAAGTTTATACTCCGTGGTAGAATTTGGTCAGAATAAAACTGCCAGGTCTGCAGCAAAAGTATGGGCAAAATTGAAAGGTGTAGATAACAACCGTAGTATTGAACATACCTGGAATAGTGGAGAAAATGTTCATCCGGTAAGAGTGGAGAAAAAAGCATATCAGTTTTTGTACAAAGACGAAAGCGGATACAACTTCATGGACAATGAATCATTTGAGCAAATTTCTCTTGCAGAGACTATGATTGATGCCCCTCAATTTTTGAAAGATGGTCAGGAAGTAGCTGTTTTAATAAACACCGAAACTGATCTTCCTATGAGTGTTGAGTTACCAGACAAAATAGTGATGTTGGTTACTTACAGCGAACCTGGGGTAAGAGGTGATACGGCTACAAGAACGCTAAAACCAGCTACAGTAGAAAGTGGCGCAACAGTAATGGTTCCTTTGTTTGTAAATGAAGGTGAATTAATCCGTGTTCATACTAAAACCGGAGAGTACGTAGAGCGAGTAAAAGACAAAGATTAATTAAGCATAAAGCTATTAAAAGGAGCAAGTTGGTCAAAATCAATTTGCTCCTTTTTTTTGCCTTTTTTTGATCAAAAAGAATAACAATTCAGCTTGTCCGGCTCTTGAAAAATGGACCTCCATGATAAACTCAGTTCGATAGATCTTGGTTTTACGAAGGTTTTAGAATTGATGAAGGCCTCATAACTCAAGCCTATATTGGCATTTTTAAACTGAAGGTTAATAGCAGGAATAATTGCCTCTCCTACCCTATACCAAAGACCTGTATAAAGTACGCCAGTATTATTGAAAGGCATTCCAACAGAAACTCCGGCAAGTAAATAATTGATGTTGCCTTGCTTCATATATAAAACCGATGTAGCCAAATGCAAATTTTCAGCCGCAATATTTGTTCCTGCATTGAAAGTTAATCTACTAGGCAATGTTTGTTGGATGGAATCTTTCTGGTAAAAATAATTTTTGGGACCATTGATATGATACATGGCCGCACCGGCATAAAAAGCTCTTTCATTGTCGCTATAAGAATACATCAAACCACCTTGCAAATCAAAATTTGACATTGACTGGGCACTTCCCAATTCTAAGTTTGGTAAGGCCAAATTAAATCCGGAACCGGTAAATTGATTCCCAAACGAAACATTAGAAAGGTCAATACTTTTTCTGGATAACCCAGCCATAAAACCTATCCCCAATTTTTGGTAGCCATCCATATCCAATACCTGGTGGTATCCAATCATTCCCTGTATATATTGACTTTTGATTACTCCACCCGGCGTTTTATCATACATCATCATTCCACCAATTGCTAAAGTGCTTACTCCTTCTTCCATCCTACTCCTTCCTATTTTTGATTCTATGGCTATAGTACCTGTTGCAAACGGGTCTCCATATTGTGCCCATTGTTGTCGGTATAAACCAGATATTCTAAAATTGCCGGTAAAGAAACCTGTCATTGCAGGATTTACAGTAAATGGCGAGGCATAATATTGGGAAAAGTGGGGATCCTGACAATTCGCCAAAATAGAAATTATAGAGAATAATATGGCTATCAATATCTTCATACTACCGTACTAATGTTACAGTTCCCTTTTTTCTGATTGCTGAGCCGTTTCTAGGTTTTGCCTCTGCTTCCCATACATACCCGTCAACAGGTTGTGGCACCCCTTTATAATTGCCATCCCAACCTGGTCGATCTGTAGTCGTTTCAAAAACCACTACACCCCATCTATTGATTACTTTAAACTTAACAAGTTCGCCATCACCAACAAGGAAAGGGAAAAACCAATCATTGTTGCCATCGTTGTTTGGCGAGAATGCCTGCGGAACAAAAATGTCAAAGTTTGTATAGACGGTTACCAGTTGTGTATCTACTACAACACACCCTGAAAGCTGGGTAATGGTAATGGTATATTGTTGTGCAGCAGTACCATTAAATACAGGATTGACTATATTGGTATTGTTCAGGAATAGATTAGGAGCCCACTTGTAAGCAGTTCCAATCTCTCTTGCTTTAAGTGGTTGCGGTGTTGCAATAACAGCATTTACATTGCTATAACGAACGCCCTTTACCCCAGAAACGACAGGAATAGTTTTGACGATTGTATCCCTCAATTGTTTACAAGCAAACGAACTGACGATCAATCGGACATTGTAGTCGCCTGCTTTTCTAAAAATGTAATTAGCATTAAAGGTTGAAGTAGTGGAACTATCTGGAAATTGCCATAAGTAATTTACAAAGGCATTATTTGTTACACTTGTGTTCGTAAAGTTCGTATTCCGATTGGCACAATAGGCATCAAAGATAAAATCAGCTTTAGGTTTTTGTTCCACTTTTATCAGCACATTGCGGATCGCTTTATTTACACAACCTTCTGCGTTTATTATATCTACGGTGTAAACTCCGCCTTCTGCAACTTTATAAATTGGTCCTGTAACTCCCGGTATCAAAGTGCCATCTTTGTACCATGCATATTGTGCCCCGCCTGTAGCAATTAGTACAGCAGTATCGCCTGCACAAGTATTACCGTTAGAATAGTTTAATACACCTGTTGGCATATTGCTGATCCTCACCCATTTTGTTATCGTGTCTTTACAACCCTGATCTGCAACTGTAAGCAATACCGCAAATGCACCGGTTGCGTTGTAAATATGATTTGCATTGGGCTGGTTACTGCCACCGCCGTCTCCAAAGAGCCAAAGGTGACTTAGCGTGCCTCCTACAGAAGAACTATTGCTGGAAAATGAGAAATTGTTATTGGTTAAACATTGCGAGGGATTGGCTATTGAAAAATCAGCTTTTGGAGAAGGCAAAACACTCACAACCTGTGTTGTACTATCGTTGCATCCGGTGCTAACTTTTACAACTAATTTTATGGTATAGGTTCCGGTATCTGCAAAACTATGAATTGGATTGACTGAGGAACTTGAAGATCCATCACCAAAGAACCAGGTAAATGCTCCTCCCACTAGCGGGACAGAATTATTTAAAAAATTGAAACTGTTGTTTTTATAGCATTGGCTATTGCCTGACAAACTAAAAGACGAAATAGAATTAGGAAATACTGTCACTGTTTTCTTGATACTATCAATGCATCCGTTATTGGAAGTGGCTATTAACCTGATATTAAATACTCCACTGACAGGATAAGTATAATTGAGGTTTTGAAGATTGGAAGTAATTCCATTTCCAAAATCCCAATTGTAGGTAATCGTACCCGTTGAAATAGATGAATTATTAGTAAATACAAAATTATTATTCTTTAAGCATTGATTTGGCAAATTTATATTGTAACCTACCAGTGGCATTGGATTTACATTAACAGCAAAAGTTGCACTATCCTTACAACTGCTACTAGATGTTCCCAGAAGTTTTACAATATAGGTTCCTGCATTTGCATAGGAATGAACTGGACTGGCAAGCGTAGAAAAACTTCCATCCCCAAAATTCCACTGGTAACTCAAGGTGCCTGCGGTGATGTTTGAAGTGTTGTTGAAAGTAAAACTGTTCGTGTTCACACATTGCGGTGCATTGGGTGCAAAGCTGACCGTTGGTTTTGTATTGACTACTATTGTTTGGGGTAAACTGTCTTTGCAGCCATTGTTGCTTGTTACAATCAGCTTAACGGTATAAGTTCCTGCGGCAGAAAAAACATGTGTTGGTGAAGTAGCTGTTGAACCTGTTCCATCGCCAAAATTCCATTGATAAGATAGAGTACCTGAAGTGATGTTTGAAGTGTTGTTAAACGTAAAACTGTTGGTGTTCACACATTGCGGTGCATTGGGTGCAAAGCTGACTGTAGGTTTTGCATTGACCACTATCGTTTGTGGTAAACTGTCCTTGCAGCCATTGTTGCTTGTTACAATCAACTTGACGGTGTAGGTTCCTGGTGTCGAAAAAACATGTGTTGGTGAAGTCGCAGTCGAACCCGTTCCGTCTCCAAAATTCCATTGGTAACTCAAGGTGCCTGCGGTAATGCTTGAAGTGTTGTTAAACGTAAAACTGTTGGTGTTCACGCATTGCGGCGCATTGGGTGCAAAGCTGACCGTTGGTTTTGCATTGACCACTTTTGTTTGGGGTAAACTGTCCTTGCAGCCATTGTTGCTTGTTACAATCACCTTAACGGTATAAGTTCCTGCTGTTGCAAATGTATGAGTAGGACTAGTCAAAGTCGAACCCGTTCCATCTCCAAAATTCCACTGGTAACTCAAGGTGCCTGAAGTGATGTTTGAAGTGTTGTTGAAAGTAAAACTATTGGTGTTCACACATTGCGGTGCATTGGGTGCAAAGCTGACTGTAGGTTTTGCATTGACCACTATCGTTTGTGGTAAACTGTCCTTGCAGCCATTGTTGCTTGTTACAATCAACTTGACGGTGTAGGTTCCTGGTG
>JANPHE010000091.1:0-12786 GCA_031424295.1 Segetibacter sp.
TACAAATAGCTGATATCCAAAAGATTAACCGAGAAGAATTCCTGAAAAAAATAAGGCAGCACACAGTGGAATTTGGATGAAAGAAGCAAAAGGAAGTTATGAATTAAGAGGAAAGATCCTGGGAATCATTGGTTATGGAAATATTGGAAGTCAGTTAAGTATCATGGCAGAGTCATTAGGAATGAAAGTAAATTACTTTGATATTGAAACTAAAATGCCGCTTGGCAATGCTAATACTGTACGATCAATAAATGAATTGGTTAGAGAGGCTGATATTATTTCATTGCACGTTCCTGAAAGTCCTTTGACAAATAAATTGATTAACAAGGATATTCTTTCCGAATGTAAAAAAGGCTCAATAATTATTAATTATGCCCGCGGGCAGGTAGTAGATTTAGGGGCATTAAAAGAAAGCATACTTATTGGTCAAATAGGTGGCGCGGCTATTGATGTATTTCCAATTGAACCGGAAAAAAATGGAGATAAGTTCGAAACGCCATTACAAAATGTTCCAAATGTGTTATTGACTCCCCATGTAGGTGGAAGTACGGAAGAAGCGCAAGAGAATATTGGTGAAGATGTAAGCAAAAAATTATTTCAATATTTGGAAAGTGGAATAACACTCGGTTCACATACAGTTCCAACCTTGGCGTTACCGGCTCAAGAAGGAACGCATCGCATTTTACATATTCATAGAAATGTTCCGGGAGTGCTAAGCGCCATTAATACCCAATTGTCAGAAAATGGAGTAAACATTATAGCACAGTATTTAAAAACAAATGAAGAAATTGGTTATGTTGTTTTAGATGTTGATAAAGCTATTTCCCACCATGCATATGAACTATTAAAAAAGGTTAAGGATACGATTAAGGTTAGACTAGTTTATTAATAATGAATTAATTATATCATTTAACTTCATTTTTATTTACAAATTACCTTTCTCGAAATCTGAAAAAAATTTAAAATGAAAGTTGTTATAATAGGTGCAGGTTTTGCTGGAATAAAATTGGCTCGTAGCCTAAATAATAAGAGTGGAATTGAGGTTTTGCTCTTAGATCAAAATAATTATCACCAATTTCAGCCACTGTTTTACCAAGTAGCTACTGCAGGGCTTGATGCCAGCAACATTTCCTTTCCGCTCAGAAAAATATTTCACAATAGTAAAAATGTAAGGATACGACTAGCAAAAGTGATAGGGATTAATGAAACTAAGAATGTAATAAATACAGATATTGGAGATATCCTGTATGACCAATTAATTATAGCCTCAGGGGCCGACACCAATTTTTTCGGAAATCAACAGCTTGCTGATCGTTGTTTTCCTATGAAATCAACCGTTGAAGCCTTACAGCTGAGGCATAGACTAATTCATAACTTTGAAGATGTTCTGATTACAACAGATAAAACGATTAGGCAAAGGTTAATGACAGTTATTATTGTAGGAGGCGGACCAACTGGTGTAGAATTATCAGGAGCAATCGCAGAAATGAAAAAATACAATCTGCCAAATGATTTCCCGGAAATTGATTTTTCCGAAATGAAAATTATTCTTGTTGAAGCATCTGGAGCTACACTAGGAACAATGAGTGAAAAATCGCAGCTTCAATCAAAAGCATACCTTGGTAAATTAGGAGTAAATGTGATGCTAAACACGTTTCTTAATGACTATGATGGAGAAAGTGCTATACTAAATACAGGAGAACTAATTCCTGCTGCCACTGTAATTTGGGCGGCAGGAATAAAAGGAAATATCCCAGAAGGAATTAGCTCTGATTTGATTACTAAAGGCAATAGGATAAAAGTTGATAGATACAGTAAAGTAATTGATAAAGAAAATATTTATGCATTGGGCGACGTAGCCTATATGGAAACCCCCAAATATAAAATGGGCCATCCTCAAGTTGCAAATGTTGCTATAAATCAGGCAAAGAACTTGGCGAATAACCTCCTTAAAACACACATAGGCGCCACTAATAACATTGCATTGAGAGCGTTTGAGTATTATGATAAAGGAAGTATGGCTACTGTTGGGCGCAATTTGGCTGTTGTTGATATACCAAGTCCAAAACTACATTTTGGAGGTTTTTTGGCCTGGCTGATTTGGATGTTTTTGCATTTGATGTTGATTTTGGGAGTGAAAAATAGACTACAGATATTTATCAATTGGGCATATAATTACATCACATTTGATCAAAGTTTGAGGTTGATATTTAAAGAGTTTTACAAACCAAATATTACAGCTAAGAAGGTTTAACCATTAAAGGATAAAATAATGGCAATTCCTAGGATCATTTTTTGTCCTATAATTAATATTATGTTAAGTAGTTATTTTGTGTTTGTTTAACTATAACGTTCTATCTATTATCCTGATATTTCACAAACAATCATTTAAGATATAGTTTAATGAATTTTCTTTTCCCACTTATCAAACAAAATTAAAAAAATACAGGCTACCCTTTTGAAGTAACCTGTGGAGCATTTATTATTAGTACATCAATTAATACTTAGCATCGTAAAACTTAAACTTAGTATTGAATTTATCATAGTCAGCTGTTTTACCTGTAGCTTTTGTTCTCTCTCTTTTATATTCAAACAATGAAGCTAGATTTCTTGCTGAATTTTTTAGATTTACTTCATCTTCTCTTTCTTTAGATGCTTTTGCAGTTAGTTTTTCAAAAGCCTGTTCCAGATATCCAATTGCTTTTTCTGCCATTTCATCTGCTTCTTTATAAGCCAATTCTCTTTTTACTTTAATATCTGGTGTAGCGCCTTTATATAATGCAACAGCATCCATTGCATCCTGCTGCAAAAGTGTGTAAATGACTCCTGAATTATATAAGGCTCCCAATTTTGTTGGATCTAATTCATAGACTTTATAAAAAGCATAGGCAGATTTAATTGAAAATGGTTTTTTAGCTGGTGCATCCATTTCTTTTATCTTCTTATTTGAGTGAAAATAGTCTGCATAGTCCGCATATCCATTTTCTGTCAAAATTTTAGCTGCATCCAGGTTATCGAATTTTTTCAACATCTCCTCAGGCGCCATGGTTAATGATTCTCCTTCAAATTCTAGTGGCGCCCAAGAAGGGTTTTTAGGATACGCAGCTTTTGAAATTGCCAAGTACTTTTGAAAAAGATCACTATTCTTATTGGTATAGTAATACGTTGGTATAAATTCATATACAGCTTCATAATCAGGGCCAAAAATACCATTGTCTGCTATTTTTTTATAGTATTTTATTGCTTGGTCAAATTTTTGACCATTCTGCGCACTGTATCCAGCATATAAATATGAGGATGTGTCAAAAGTTACTTTCCACCATTTGTAAGTAGTGAATGCATCGCCTAAAGAAGCAGCCCTGTCAAAACTCACCAAAGCAGAATCCCAATTTTTCTTACCAAAATAATCGCCTCCGGCTATTCTTAAACCTGTATATATATTAAAAATACTTCTAACGCCAGTGTATTCCTGAGACTTAACAATCTCTTGTGCAGCATCCATTTGGCGATATTTTTCAAAATCTAAATAACCCTCTAAATAAGCTGTCGGATATTTTGTGTTAAGGGTTTCATTACCAGAAATGGAACCATAAACTTCAGCCCTTACCAAATAAGTTTCGGCCTTAGAATTTAGTTTGGGGTCGTTAATGAGTTTGTCAATAGCTGATTTTGCTTCTTCTATTTTTGGAACAGCCGATTTAGGCAAAGATTCTGCAATCGTTAACGCATCTCTTACTTTTTTATAATCCTGCGCATTTACAGTTAATACTCCCAAAACTACCATTGAAAAAGCAACCGTTAATCTTTTCATGATTTTACTAATTTAAAATTACTCATCGTTTGGTTTATCTTCTTCTGTTTCAGAAGTTTCACCTATTTGATCATTGTTTGTTTCTATATCTGATACTTCAGTTGTAGTCTCAGTTTGATCCAACACATCGGTACCTTCATCAAGCAGATTCTCAACATCAACTCCAGGCTCTTCTTGCTCTTCTATTTTTGAAATAGCAGCAATCTCATCCTTTTCATCAATCCTAATTAATTTTACTCCTTGTGTTGCTCTTCCTGCCTCACGAATATCTTTTGTACTTGTTCTAATAGTAACCCCAGACTTACAAGTTATTACCAAATCTTCAGTCCCATTCACATCCAGTATACCTACTAGACTTCCGGTTTTTTCTGTAACATTAATTGTTTTTACTCCTTTTCCTCCTCTATTTGTAATCCTGTATTCGTCTATGTTGGTCCTTTTACCAAATCCTTTCTCACTTACAACAAGGATGTTTCTTTCAGTATCGTCTTTATTTACACAAACCATACCAATCACTTCATCTTTTTCGCTATTTAGTTCAATACCAAAAACGCCGATTGCGCCTCTTCCGGTCGGCCTTACCTTACTCTCAGGAAAACGAATAGCCCTACCAGATTTTAAAGCCATCATTATTTCATGGCTACCATTTGTTAATTTAGCTTCAAGTAACTGATCTCCTTCATTGATATTTATTGCATTTACACCATTTGCACGTGGACGACTAAAATCTTTCAATTTTGTTTTCTTAATGATCCCCTTCTTGGTGCACAGTACAATGAAATTATTGTCTACAAATTCCTCATTCGCAAAATTCCTAACATCTATGATGGTTCTTACCTTATCATCTGCAGGCAATTGCATAAGGTTTTGAATAGCTCTTCCTTTTGATGTTTTATCTCCTTCAGGTACTTCATACACTTTTAACCAATAACATCTACCTTTTTCGGTGAAAATCATTAATGTATGATGTGTAGAGGCTACTATTAAATGCTCAACAAAATCTTCATTTCTTGTCCGGGTACCTACTGAACCACGACCACCTCTTTTCTGTTGACGGTATTCGTCAGATGATGTTCTTTTGATGTAACCTAAATGTGAAATGGTAATCACAACATCTTCATCTTCAATAAGATCTTCAATACTCATCTCATTGGACATATAAGAAATTTCAGTTTTTCTTGCATCCCCAAACTTCTCTTTTACTTCAAGTAATTCTGTTTTTATCAATTCATATCTAAGGTATTCACTTCCTAATAACTCTTGTAAACGACCGATCAATTTCATTAATTCATCATATTCTTCTTTGATTTTGTTGCGCTCCATACCAGTAAGGCGTTGAAGGCGTAGTTCCAAAATGGCTTTAGCTTGAATCTCATCTAAACCCCATCCTGCATTGATCAAATTTTCTTTGGCCACATCAGGCGTTGGTGAACTTCTTATTAACCTAATAACTTCATCAAGGTGATCAAGCGCAATTAAATAACCTAGTAATATGTGCGCTCTTTCTTGAGCTTTTCTTAATTCAAATTGGGCTCGACGCGTAATTACTTCCATCCTGAAATCAATGAACTCTACAATCAGTTCTTTGATATTCATTGTTTTAGGACGTCCTTTTGTTAATGCTACATTGTTGATACCATAACTGGTTTGCAGTTCGGTAAACTTGTACAACTGATTAACAATTACATTTGCGACTCCATCACGTTTTAGGTCAATAACTATCCTGGTTCCTTCCCTTTTGTTACTTTCGTTGTTTACGTGAGCTATACCATCAATGGTTTTGTCATTTACAAGTTGGCCAATTTTGTCGGTAAGGTTATCTCGGTTTACCTGGTAAGGTACTTCGGTAATGATGATCTGTTCTCTTCCGCTTGCTTTTGTTTCAATATTTACTTTACCTCTAAGCACTACCCTTCCTCTTCCGGTCAGCATGCCTTGTTTCACTCCTTCCATTCCGTAAATGGTTCCACCGGTCGGAAAATCTGGAGCTTTAATATGTACCATTATTTCTTCAATGGTAATTTCTTTATTATCAATATATGCTATGCAACCATCTACTACCTCATTCAGATTGTGAGGAAGCATATTAGTAGCCATACCAACCGCAATTCCACTACTTCCATTTACGATCAGTTGAGGAATACGCGTTGGAAGTACAGTTGGTTCCTGCAAGCTATCATCAAAATTGAATTGAAAATTAACGGTATCTTTTTCAATATCCTCCAACATAGCCTCAGCTATCTTCTGAAGTCGAACTTCAGTATATCGCATAGCAGCCGGTGGATCTCCATCCTGGTTTCCAAAGTTACCCTGACCCTCTACCATGATGTATCTCATGGTCCAATCCTGTGCCATCCGAACAAGCGTATCGTATATGGATGCATCACCATGCGGGTGATACTTACCCATTACTTCACCAACAATACGGGCAGATTTCTTGTAAGCTCTGTTGCTGTAGTTGCCCAATTCATTCATAGCATATAGTACCCGGCGATGTACAGGTTTAAATCCATCACGGGCATCGGGCAATGCACGACCAACTATTACCGACATTGAATAGTCGATATAAGCGGTTTTCATTTGCTCTTCAATGTTAATCTGAATGATCCGGTCGTGGTCGTTTGTTTCTAGGGGTTGTATATTCTCTTCCATCTATGTTTTTGTTTCCTGAAAAGGAGCTATTTACTTTTGATTTTACTAGTAAATTTTACTAGTGGCAAATGTACTTCTTTTACCCTTATTTAAATGGTAAAATTGGTTGATTTTTATAGCGTTTTTCCACATAAAGTGAGTAAATATTTACAGGTAGCACAAAATAAAGTAAACAAATAAATAATCATTGCTTTTGAAGAGAAAACAAGCTGCTAAATTATAGTTTTTGAAATGTATTATCCGGTTATTCACTACCCTATCTTTGCGCCCATAAATTTAAGTTATGAAGGTTTTTAAATTTGGTGGAGCGAGCCTTGGAAGTCTGGACAGGATTGATAATGTATCGAAGATATTAGCTTCTTATCAACAAGAACCACTTGTTGTTATTATGTCGGCAATGGGCAAAACAACCAATGCATTGGAAGCAGTTGTTGAAGCTTTTTATACCAACAAAAAAGATGAAGCCTTGCGATTGTTTGGAGTAATCAAAGACAATCATATCGCAATAGCCAAAAGTTTATTGATTACTTCATATGAAGAAGCATTCGAACAATTAAATTCATTTTTTACAGAAGTTGAATGGTTATTGCATGATACGCCTATTCAGTCTTACGACTATTATTATGATCAGGTAGTCTGTATAGGTGAATTGCTTAGTAGCTATATAGTTTCAGCCTGTTTCAATGAAAAGAAGGTTGCTAATACATGGTTAGATGTAAGAGATATACTAAGGACTGACAATAATTTCAGGGAAGCAAATATTATTTGGGATGAAACAAGTAACAACTTAATAAAAACTGGAATTATTGATGCCCCCGGAATTTATATAACTCAAGGATTTATTGGTTCTACCGATCAAAATGAAAGCACTACACTTGGGCGGGAAGGAAGTGATTATACTGCTGCTATTTTTGCTAATTTGTTGGATGCTGAAAGTTTAACTATCTGGAAAGACGTTGATGGTGTGATGAGTGCTGATCCTAAGGCTTTTCCATCCGCTACTTTGATAAATGAATTAAGTTTTTATGAAGTAATTGAAATGGCTTTTTATGGTGCACAAGTAATTCATCCCAAAACCATAAAACCACTACAAAATAAAGAGATAACCTTGCATGTGAAGAGCTTTATTGATCCTACCCTTCCTGGCACAACCATTAGTAGCAAACCAAGCAAGCATCTGCCACCGGTAATAGTATTAAAGGAAAAACAAGTGCTTGCAAACTTGCAAAGCCAGGATTTCTCTTTTGTTGGCGAAAAGCCCATGAGTAGATTATACCAATTGTTTGGCGAACTGAATGTAAAGCCAAACTTAATACAAACTGCGGCCATTAACTTGTTACTTTGCCTGGACGATAGAGAAGAAAAGCTTGCTCAGTTTTGTATTAAAGCAACAGATATTTTCGATGTTCAGCTTCAAAAAGGGTTAACACTTTTAACCATTAGGCATTATACTGAAGAGTTGCTGACAAAAATGACCGATGGGAAAGACATTTTACTCATCCAGAAAACAAGAGAAACCGTTCAGGTTTTATATTAAAACAAATAGCCGCTTCATCTGAAGCGGCTCTTTGTTTATAATTTTGTTATCCGGGTTTATCCTAAATAAGCTTTTAGTGCATTGCTGTACCTTGCTTTTTGCAAACGCTTGATTGCCCTTTCTTTTATTTGTCTAATTCGTTCTTTTGTAAGATCATATTTTTGACCAATTTGCTCAATGCTTACGCCATTCTCGCCATCCAAACCAAAATATGCGTTCACAATTTCAGCTTCTCGAGGCGATAATGATTTCAGCACCCGGCGAATTTCTTCGCGAAGGCTGTCTTTCATCACATCATCATCTGTGTCAGAACCACCTTGTAGTAAATCACCCATCGCTACATCTTCCGCTTCGTGTACCGGAGCATCTAAAGAAGTATGTCTGGTATTGCTTTGAAAGATATTATTGATTTCGGTCTCACTCATTTCCAAAATATCTGCCAATTCTTCTGTACTTGGTTCTCTTTCATGTTCCTGCTCAAAAGCCATGTAGGCTTTATTTGCTTTATTGTATGTTCCAATCTTGTTCTGAGGTAATCTAACCAATCTACCTTGTTCTGCTAAAGCCTGAAGAATAGACTGGCGAATCCACCATACTGCATAAGAAATGAATTTAAAACCTTTTGTCTCATCGAATCTTTGTGCCGCTTTTATCAATCCCAGGTTTCCTTCGTTGATCAAATCGCTCAGAGACAAACCCTGATGTTGATACTGCTTAGCCACAGATACTACAAAACGAAGGTTAGCTGTGGTTAACCTTTCCAAAGCCCTTTGATCACCCATCTTAATTTTTTGGGCTAATATGGTTTCTTCTTCAGGAGTGATCATCGGAATTTTAGATATTTCCTGTAGGTATTTTTCAACCGCCTGAGAGTCCCTATTAGTGATCTGTGTAGCTATTTTGAGTTGCCTCATATTAAAGTATTTGTTTTAATATTTTATCAGTAATAAATTATGTAACCTATTAGACACAAAAAAGTAGATAAAAGTGGCAAAGGTATGCTTCGGAAATGAAATTTTATTCTTTTTTTTACAAATAAAGTATTCTAATACCATTTTTTAACCTTTAATTTCCCAATTTCTGCACTTTGAAGTTTATTACTTCGAAAAAATATGGGATTTGGGGTATTCACATTGGGGTTAATTTCAAAACCTTAAAAATATTATTAACCATTGTTTACTAAATGAGCCACTTAAACAGTATGGTTGTATTTTAGCAATCTTTATGATAGATTACCGTTCAGATACGTTTACGAAGCCTTCACCTTCCATGTTGGAAATGATGTTCAAAGCAGAAGTTGGGGACGACGTTTGGGGCGAAGACCCAACTATAAATAAGCTCGAACATATGATGGCAGGGCTCTTCGGTATGGAATCCGCCGTTTTTTGTCCAAGTGGAACCATGACCAATCAGATAGCCATCAAGTGCCATACACAGCCGGGAGATGAAGTTATTTGTGATAATATTTCTCATGTTTATATTTATGAAGGCGGCGGAATTGCACTAAACGCTGCATGCTCCATCAGACCATTATTAGGAGATCGGGGCAGACTGACCGCAGATCAGGTAAAAAATGCCATCAATCCTGATGACATTCATAAACCACCTTCAAGACTCGTTTCGCTAGAAAACACTGCAAACCGAGGCGGTGGAAGTTGTTATGATTTTAGGGAATTAGAACGAATTAAAAAAGTATGTTCTGAAAATGGGCTTTCCCTTCACTTGGATGGAGCAAGGCTTTTTAATGCATTAATTGCAAAAGGAGAAACACCGCATCAATATGGACAGTTATTTGACAGCATTTCTATTTGCCTAAGCAAAGGTCTAGGCACCCCAATTGGAAGTGTATTATTGGCATCAAAGGCATTTATAAAAAAAGCAAGAAGATTTAGAAAAGTATATGGTGGTGGGATGCGCCAAGCAGGAATTCTTGCAGCGGCTGGTATTTATGCACTTGAAAATAATATAGAACGGCTAGAAGAAGACCATCATCATACATCTTTGTTGAAAGATGCATTGTCTAAACTAGACTATGTTGGAAATATTCTACCTGTAGAAACGAACATAATTATTTTCGAGGTAAAAGGAAGGTTCACTCCTGCCCTATTAGCAGAAAAGTTATTTGAGAAAGGAATTCGCGTTTCCGCTGTTTCATCAAACGAAGTACGAATGGTGTTGCATTTAGATATCAATAAAAAAATGGTAGAAGAAACCATACAACAGTTAGAAGCACTATAAATTACCTATTAAAAACAAAGACAAGCATAAAACATGTTTCCAAAAATCAATCCAACTAATACGCAGGCATGGCTTCTATTAAAAAGGCATTTTGAAGAAGAAATGCGCAACAATCACCTTAGAAAGTTGTTTGCAGCTGATCCCAAAAGGTTTGATCATTTTTCTATTTTATTTGATGATACATTGTTCGACTACTCAAAGAATATTATTAATAACAAAACCATGCAATTGCTTTTGCAGCTTGCTGAAGAATGCCAATTGAAAGAGGGCATCAATGCCATGTTTGATGGAGAAAAAATAAATGAAACAGAGAACCGATCAGTCTTACATGTAGCACTTCGCAATTTTGAAGACCATTCATATCATGTAGATGGTACCGATGTAATGCCGGATATTTTAAAAGTCAGAGCGCAAATGAAAGCGTTTTCTAACAAAATACACAATGGCGAATGGAAAGGATATACAGGTAAAAGAATAAAGTACATTGTAAACATCGGAATTGGTGGCAGCGATCTAGGACCGGTTATGGTTACAGAAGCCTTGAAGCCTTATTGGGTTGATGGTATACAAACTTTTTTTGTAAGCAACGTAGATGGAACTCATATAGCGGAAACGCTCAAAAAAGTCAATCCTGAAGAAACCTTGTTTTTGATAGCTTCAAAGACTTTTAGCACACAGGAAACCATGACCAATGCATTTACTGCAAGGAATTGGTTTTTGAATGCTGCAGTAGATCAAGTATATATATCAAAACATTTTGTTGCACTGAGCACAAATGAGAAAGATGTTATTGCTTTTGGCATAGCTGCGGAAAACATGTTTGAATTTTGGGATTGGGTTGGTGGAAGGTATTCTTTATGGAGTGCTATAGGACTGTCGATTTCGCTTACTATTGGTTATGACAACTTTGAAGCTTTATTAAAAGGTGCTTATGAAGTTGACCAACATTTTAGGAACAAAAAATTTTCAGAAAATATCCCTGTTATTATGGCGCTTCTTGGCATTTGGTACACTAATTTTTTTGGTGCCCAAAGCGAAGCTATCTTACCTTATGACCAGTATATGCATCGTTTTGCAGCCTATTTTCAACAGGGAAATATGGAAAGCAACGGAAAAAGTGTTGACAGGAATGCATATGAAGTCAATTATTCAACTGGGCCTGTCATTTGGGGCGAACCGGGTACCAATGGACAACATGCATTTTACCAATTAATCCACCAAGGCACCTTGATTATTCCCAGCGATTTTATAGCTCCTGCTATTAGCCACAATGCAATAGGTGACCACCACGCAAAGCTGCTTAGCAATTTCTTTGCACAAACGGAAGCGCTCATGAATGGAAAGACGGAGGATGAAGTAATAGCAGAACTAACAAAAGCCGGTAAATCCAAGGAGGATATCAAGAAATTATTGAAGTACAAAGTATTTAGTGGTAATAAGCCAACCAATTCTTTTTTATTAAAGAAAATTACACCTGCTTCATTAGGTAGCTTGATTGCTATTTACGAACACAAAATATTTGTTCAAGGGGTAATCTGGAATATTTTCAGTTTTGATCAATGGGGCGTTGAATTAGGTAAGCAATTAGCCAATCAGATATTACCTGAACTGGAAAATAACGATTTTGTGGTTAGCCATGATTCCTCTACAAATGGATTAATCAATAGGTTTAAAGAAATGAGGTAATTATTAATGAGGAGATTTAATTTATTTTGTAAGAGTTTATCATTATTGAGTTCAGGTTAGTAAAAGCACTTTACGAGGTTGCCTTTTGATCTTATTTATCAAGCTACTTATTATAAAACTATTGGTATGAAATACTCTACCCTTCTTATTTTTTGTTTTTTATCATTCAGTTCATTTTGTCAGTTGGTGCAAATTTCACAAGCAGAAATTTTCGAAAGATCAGCTTTAATTGTTGAGGGTAAGGTAATAGCACAAAATACTTTTCGCTATCCTCCAAACCAAATGATTTATACAACCAATACGATTAACGTATGTAAAGTGTTTAAAGGGAAGTTGAATTTTTATACTGTAGAAATTATTACAAAAGGTGGAAATCTGGATAATGAAATTACAGAAGAAAATGAGCTATTGAATCTTGCATTAAATGATGAAGGTGTATTTTTTCTGAATTTCAATCCTGCTCAAATGTTTTCTCCTGAAACTGGAAGAAGGTTGTATGATGTCTTTGGAAACAGGCAAGGTTATATCAAGTACAACTTATTAAAAATGACTGCGGCTTCTGCCTTCATGTCTTTCAACAATGTTGTTTCAGGGGTTTATCCATATCTGACAAGAATGAATAAGCAAGATTATATTATTATACAACGAATGTGTAATGCAGCCAAACAACGAAGAAAGCACTAATACTTTAATTGACATTTAATTGAACGGATAAAGTTCCTTGATCAGCGTTCAGTTAATAGGGCTTTTTATCCAAAATTTCAAATTATTAGATTTCGCTAGATTGATCAAAATCAAACAAATATTTAGGGGCTTCAATAGTAATATTGCAAAAAATCCCAATTTTAAAGCATCATTTTTA
>JANPHE010000092.1:0-3240 GCA_031424295.1 Segetibacter sp.
AAACCTCGTCGCAATGACGAGGCAAGCACTTTTGTGCCTACTATATCAAGCTTTGAACAAACATAACTCAATGAGCATACTCAAAAAAGTACGAGAAAACTTAATATGTGCTTGGCTGAGTTATTGAGCAAGCCCTAATTAGTCATAATTTAATCAAGGCATGAACTGAAAACCAAAGTTATTTTTGGTATTAATGAAATTGCAATTGCCCTAAAATCCCTTTTCCTACATGAAATTCTTTTTAACGCTGATGTCGTTTTTTTTGCTGATGAATAGTGATGGTATTGGGCAATCCCCAGTTAAAATGCTGTACCAACCGGGTATCTCCTATTCAGAAACATTTTCTGACATCAAAAATTGGCTTTTTAATCCCAACAATGATGGAAGTTTCAAATCCGGAGTTGGAGCCTCAGCATGGAAAGGTTTGGCACCATCAGCCACAGGCACCATCCCGTCCCCATCTATTATTACCACAAACACAACTTATTTTGTTTCCCTCTTTAATTCAGGTGTACAGCTAGATACCTTAGGGCAATCCTTGTTATTCCTAACTTCAGGAACAACTGACAACAGCAATGCGGCTGCAATGGACATGTATGCAGATTTTACCAACACCACAGCGGGCACACTCAGCTTCAGTTGGAAATCAGTCAATAACTTTTCCGGTGACCGAAAAGCATCGTTGCGGGTTTATGGTTCCATTGATGGGATTACATATGAAGAATTGATTGGGGCCCAAGTACTCAACCTGACCAATAATGCAGCTACAAATGGTAATGTAGTAAATATTGCTCTGCCAGTAGCTTTTAATAATGCTCCCAATGCAAGACTCCGATTTTACTGTTACAATGGTAATGGAGGTGCCGTTGGCTCAAGGCCAAAGATCAGTATTGACAATATTAAACTAACTGCCACTATTGCTACTGCTTGCCAACAACCAACAGCAGGTCCTACAGCCATTTCATTTAGCGCTGTTACCGATACAAGCATTTCAGCATCTTTTTTACCATCTGTTGATCCAGGCGTTAATAGTTATATTGTTGTACAGAGCTACAATGCATCGTTGACCTCACTGCCGGTAAGTGGAAATTATTACGCCATTGGTAACAACATTGGTGATGGCGAAGTGATTTCAATCGTTTCAGGCACAAACTTTACAGCCCGTAACCTATACCCTGCTACAAAATACTTTTTCACTGTATTCGCTGCTCACTTTGGTTGTTTAGGTGGTCCTTTGTATGAAATAACAAATAAATTATCTGCTGATACCACAACGCTGGCAGGCAACAATACCTGCACTATTCCAGCTTTACAGCCAACCAATTTGGTATTTTCAAATATTACCACAAATGGCGCTTCAGGATACTTCAACCCCTCTACAGATGCAGATGAATACCTTGTTGTGAGATGTAGTACTCCATCATTATCAGCAAACCCCATTAAAGGAATAGTTTACCGTCAAGGGGATTTATTGGGAAATGGCGTAGTGGTATCTCAAGGATCGGCGAGTAGTTTTCTAACGACGAACCTGACTCCTGCTACAACATATTATTTGTTTGTCTTTGCCATAAAATCGCTTAATTGCAACAGTGGACCTGCTTATAATACCATCTTACCTTTGACAAGCAATTTTGTAACTCCTGCTTTAACCACTTGCATAGCTCCAACAACGCAACCTGACCAAATTCAACTGAGCGCTTCCAGCAATATCATTCATGGTTACTTTAAACCATCAACAACTGCTGACAGTTACCTTATTCTCTTTGCTCCTACACCTACATTGTCTGCGTTCCCATTAGACGGTAATAATTATACTATGGGAAATACGATTGGTGGTGGCACCGTATTGTCCAATAATTCAGCCACTGCATTTGTTGCTTCCAACTTAAATCCGGCTACCACATACTATTTCTTTGTATTTGCAGCCAATTCCAATTGTCTTGGAGGAACAAAATACCTCATTACAAACCCTTTGACAATATCAAGTACTACAACAGGTCTTCAAGTTTACAATTACTACTCAGGCAACCTCCATGCGCATTCCAGCTATTCTGATGGCAATAAAGACAACTTGTCTTACACACCTGCGTTTGACTACAATTATGCAAAGAACTCATTGTGCATGGACTTCCTTGGCATAAGCGACCACAACCATTCAAGTGCAGGTATGAGCAAAAGCAGTTGGCAACCTGGCCTTGCAGAAGCCAAATCAGCTACTTCTTCCAACTTCCTTGCATTGTATGGTATGGAATGGGGAATAATTTCCGGAGGCGGCCATGTGGTAATTTATGGAAGTGATAAATTGTTTGGTTGGGAAAGCAATAACTACGACGTGTATGTTCCCATAAATGATTATACAGGTACACCTTCCACTACAGGTACAAAGGGATTGTTTAAAACTATAAATGAAACAGGAACAACCGCTTTTGGTACACTTGCGCATCCCTATGTGAATGATTTCAACAATCTGCACAATATTCCATACGATAGTAATGCAGATAGTGCTTTGGTAGGAGTGGCCATCCAAAGTGGTCCTGCATTTTCTACCAATACTTCTTACACAGAAGTCTCTTATTTTGAGTATTTACCTTATTATAATAATTTATTAGCAAAGGGATATCATGTTGGGCCAACCATTGACCACGATAATCATTATACTACATTTGGAAGAACAACCAAATCCAGGTTGATCATCATAGCACCTGCTATTGATTCAGCTGCTTTTTATGTTGCCATGAAAGGCAGAAATTTTTACGCCACGGAAGATTGCGATATCAGAGTCAGCTTTACCATCAATAACCGCATGATGGGAAGCATTTTAGCGGATAATTCAGCACCTGCAATCGCTATAAATGTATATGATGAAACACCAGCTACTCCTGCTGGCAATGCCATTATCAGGCTGATGTATGGCGTACCGGGATCAGGACAAAATGCTATAGAAATAGCCAAAGTAAATGGTAACACCTTAACTTATACCGATTTGAATTTACCAACATTAAGTAAAGGATATTATTATGCAGATATCAGCATGAGTGGAAATGGTGCAAGGATTATTACTTCTCCTATTTGGTACACAAAAACAGATAACATTTCTCCAATGACTATCCGCAATTGAGTGCAGGCTAATATTATTAGCATATATTTGCTAATAATATTAGTACTTATGAAGATAGACAAGTTCTTTACGACCTATTCCACAGAGGAAAGTTGTAAGTTATATTTCAGGCAGCAGCGGGA
>JANPHE010000093.1:0-6920 GCA_031424295.1 Segetibacter sp.
GATGAATAAGCTTCAGGCTGGTGACCTTATAGACAGAAAGGGAAGAATTCTGGCAACTAGTCATCCTGAGCAATTAAAGTTGCAGGAAGATTCTTTGGTTGCATTAGGCATATCAAGGGAAAGTATCAATGAACTTTCATACAAGAGATTGGACCGATATTATCCATTTGCCGAGCAAATGTTTTTTTGGATTGGGGATGCTAATACAGGGGTATTTAATGGTTCTCCAAATGGTTATTTTGCAGAGTATGAACATGCGGCAGAATTGAGAGGTTTCCCAACACCCACTGATAAATTTTTGGTGAGTGCAAGTAGGTTTAGACAGGATCGGTTTTTACCTCAAACTTCTACGGAGATGACAGTTAATAAAAGGGATTATTCAGCTCTAGCACCTTTATTACTAGAAGGAATTAATAGCACTACAATTGATCAATTTAAACAGAGGAACAGGGATGTTCAACTTACAATAGATGCGGGTCTGCAAACAAGTATCAATAAGGCATTGGCAACAGATGATAGTGTAAAAATTAAAAGAGTATCTGTTGTAATTATGGAAGATAATACAGGGGATGTGTTGGCTTCCTCTTCTTATCCATTACCGCAGGTTAACAATTGGGACATGCTTACGCTAAGTGAAGCAGAGCAGAATAGATTGTCAGGATGGAATGTTAACAGAGATATGGGTTTTACCTATGCTACGCAACCGGGTTCTACTGCAAAACTGGTGACTGCATTATCGGCGTTTAATAAGTTTGGTGAAGCTGCCGCTACGATGACCAAAAGGGTGCTGCCGCAAGATTTGATCAGGGTTAAAGGTCCGGAACCTGATGAAGCCGGAAATATTACCATCGAAAGGGCAATAGTGAAATCAAACAATTCATTCTTTATTAGGTTAGCAAATGAAGATCGGTTGGAGGAAGAAATGGGAACCCTTTATTTGAAAACCGGAATGTTTCTTCATGGAGTAGGGGGCTATTATTATAATTATGAAGGGGATGATATTTTACAACAAAATAAGTGGAGAGATTTATGGAGAAGTACAGAATTTCAATCGTATAAGTTTTATAATCCAAACAACATAAAACGGACCAGAGGAAAAGGAATATCAGGAATGTCCTGGGGGCAAGGAGAACTAATAGCCACGCCAGCATCCGTTGCAAGAGTTGCGGCTGGAATTGCCAATAAGGGCACTTTAATGGAGAACAGGTATGTGTTAAGTGTAAGTGGGAGACCATCACCATTAAAGAATAGCATTCGATTGACACCACTAAATTCAACGGCTTTGCACATGCAAGATTATATGATTGAGCAAAGTGCAGGTAAAGTTCATCGTCTTCATTTAGCGGTTGCAGGCAAAACGGGTACGCCTGAACGCATTTGGAAAGGAGCTAAAATAAATGATGGTTGGTATGTTTTCTTTGTGCCTAAATCCAATGGTGTTGGTCATATTGTTACTTGCATAAGAATGGAGGCTGCTAAAGGTTCAAGCGAAGCTGTGAGGCTTGCTGGTTCGTACATCATTCCCATTCTATTAAAAAGAGGATATATTAAGGGTTTCGAAGTAAAAGGGGCACTTAATATACCCGGCAATGATGCACTGAATAATGAATTGAAACAAGAAACTGCAATCGATGAAAATGGAAATATTCAAAATGAAAGAGAATTTATTGATACAATTAGGTAATTGAAAAAGTTAAAATGGCGGTAAAAGAATTTTATTCTAAAATCTATGGCTGTATTGGTGCGGAAAAGTAGAAATTTTTTTATCAGCTTTGATAATTGATTTGCAAATACAAGTAGAATCACTAAAATGAAACTGTAAAAGGTATGTTTGATTTTCTGAAGGGTAACCGGCCATCCGATATAAAAGGAATTAGGAATGCAATAGTATTGTTCATTAAAGAACAATTGCAGAAGTTGGCAGGTGGGGAGGGTAGAAATATAAGTGAAATTTGTTTGTTTGTCAGTTGTAATGCAATTGAAAAGCATTTGTATGAAGGAGCGCTTTATATAAATGATGAGGGTAGATTTAAAGAAGATGAGGTGCAAAAAATAGCTGATGATTTCGCCATAGATTTACCAAAGGATTGGATGTTTGATTGTCAATTTGTTGATCAATTGCCTGATAACGCGGTAAGGGCAAATGAGATTGATATTGCTTTATTTATTGTTACTAAAGGGAGGCCAAAAGTAAACATAATATCTACCGCATTTGTAAAAGTATTAGTAGGAATAGCTGAGAAAGAAGTATATCAAATTTCTTCGGCTTCAGGTAAAATTACTATAGGTCGTGAAAAGCGGACGCAGACAAGTGATGGTCAATTCAGAATGAATGTAATTGCATTTACCGGGACAGTACATGATGCTAATAAATCTGTAAGCAGACAGCATGGTCATATTGAATGGGATAAAGAAAAGTGTGATTTTTATTTATTTGCAGACGAAGGGGGCATTCCCCCAAATAATAAATTGAAAGTAAGGTCAGTGGGTGGTGAGTTAGCAAAGTTGCAGGCTATGGAAATAGGTTATAAATTGAAAGAAAGTGATCAGATTATTTTAGGCGATGCGGCGATTTTGGAATTTAGTTTTAAGAATGAAAAGGCAATCTAAGAATCACCAGCTTTATACAGACAATAATTATTGCTGATTAGAGATGGTTTTATTTCATTGTTGTTTAAGTAATAATTAGATAATTTAGTAATGGCAAAGGTTTTTACAATTGCTCCTGGTTTGGATAATCTTGGAGCAATGAAAACAGGTGGTCAAGGTTCAGTTTATAAAGGACGTCGTATAGGAGAAATCATTACGGCCATTAAATTATTGCCTACACCAATTCACAGTGAAAGTGCAAATGATAAGAGTTTTAGAGATTTTACCAATGAAGTAGAAAAATTAAAAAGGGTCAATCGTGAGCCAAATCCTAATGTAGTTAAGATATTGAGTTCAGGCTTGTCAGAAACAGGAAATTTTCCATTCATAGAGATGGATTTTATAGAAGGGCCAGATCTTGAAGAATTATTGATGCCTCCTCACGGACCATTATTCAGAATAAGTGAAGTTGTAAAAGTAGCGATGCATTTATCCAATGCATTGGCGCATTGTCACAAAAATGATATTAAGCATGGCGATATTAAAAGCAACAACGTAAAGTACAATGTGCATACCGGCAATTATGTGTTGCTTGATTTTGGACTTGCTGTAATGACTGATGAAGATAGAAGGACCAGTTTGCGGCAGGCTGGAGCCATAGAATTTATGGCTCCTGAACAAAATGAAGGTAAATTTTTATTTCAGACTGATATTTATGGTTTTGGAATTGTTCTTTTTGAATTGATAGCTGGGAAGGTGCCTTTTCCACTCCAGGACAAAACCGAATCTGCGAGAAATGTAACCCGGCTCCAACATATGGAAACCCCGGTGCCTGATATGCTTGCAATCCGTACAGCAAATATGCCGTACCAGTGGAGCCCTGAGCAAAAGGCAAAAGAGATGATGGTGCCAAAATGGTTGGTTCATCTTGTAGGAAAGTGCTTAGAGAAAAAGCCTGAGAATAGATTCGCCAATGGTAAGTCTCTTCACGATTTTATTGCACACCACAGTACTCATCAAATCCCTGTTGATAATGTTCCTGTGAGAAATATCAACTCGGATTTGCAATTGAATCAATACAGGCAGCAGTTAGAAATGAAAGACAATGAAATCAATTCTTTAAAGCAGGTTATTCACAGTGGAGTTAACTTATCTACTAATACTTCTAACGTATTGGTTCGGCCATCAGAAAGTCAAGGCGTTTCAAAAAATGCTTTTCTTTTTGTATTGTTTGTCGCTATTTGCCTTGCAGCATATACAACTTATTCTTTTCTCACCGGAGGTAGGCAGAATCTAACTCAACATACATTAGATTCTTCTTTTACAAATCCAGCTGATACAATAGCATCATCATTTAGAAGGGTGGATACATTGCCTAAAAGGAGTGTAGAAAAAAAGGCGCCTTCTATTGATAGTAGTTCTTTGAATGTTACGGAGCCGGATCCATCTTTAGTTGATCAAACCAATCCTTTAGGTATAAGCGGAGCTGAGCGCATAGTAGGGGATAAAGGTTTACCAATTGCTTCTCCTACTGTATTGGCGGGTGTAAAGTATAAGGTAGCCGTTGAGAAGGCTTATTTCTACACAATTGCAGACGAAACTAGCAAACGAAAAGCCTATATGGTTCCTTCAGATAATACTTTGCTAAATCCGGTTAATGAAGAAAATGGTTTTATTTATATTGAATTTACCAATCAATATGGTCAGACCTCAAAGGGATGGCTAAATAAAAGTGATTTAAAAGTAGTTAGTGAGTAGATACAGCTCTTTTTTTCATTTTGTGGTCATTGATGTTTATTCCACAGAAAAATCAATTTATCTTGCTTCTTTAAATGGCTATTGCATCTCCATTCATAGAGGGGTATGAAAATTTAGGATCTATTAGACCTATTGCTCAATGCTCAATGTACAAAGTACGTAGGGCTGATGGGCAAATAGCTATAATAATTTTGGTTCCATCTGATACCGATGTAGAAAATGATAGAGATTTTATAGTTTTTCAGAATAAAGTATCAAAACTTCAACAATTAAGCGCGGAAACTCATTCTAATCTTTTAAAAATTACCGGATCCGGTAGGATAGATGCTGATAAACGATTTTTTATTGAAACCGAGTTTATCGAAGGGCCTGATTTATTGGAATTATTGGATCCTCCAAATGCTCCAATTTTTTCACTTGAGGAAGTCATAAAAGTGGCTCATCACCTGTCACGGGCTATAGCTCATTTTCATAAATCTGAAATCATTCACGGAAGCATAAAGACCAGCAGTGTTCAATTTGACAAGCGGTCTGAGAATTATGTTTTAATAGATTTAGCGATAGCTATAATGGATGGTAAACTTGGTATTCAGAAAGTGAGCGAAAGGTCTGAATTTATAGCCCAGAAGCAATACAAAGGGCATAGCTATTTCGCATCTGATATTTATAGTTTTGGGATCATTATGATGGAGATACTATCTGGAAAAGTATATCCTACTTTTTTGGAAAAGCAAGATAGCCAATCTGATTTAGAATCTGATGCATTTTCGTTAGCCGAGCATCAGAATTTGTTGGATTGCAGACAACAAAACATGCCGAAGGATTGGGATGAAATCAAAATGGAAAGGGAAATGCAGGTGCCGGAATGGTTTTTGAAGTTAATTTATCGTTGTAGCGAAAAAAGTATGGACAAAAGGTTTCAAGATGGGGTTGAGCTGCACGATTATCTTTTACATCACTTTTCAAAGCATATCAATGATTCTACTATCGAGAAAGTGTCAAGTCATTCATCAGAACATATGAGCTTGGCTAATTATTCCAATATTATTGAACAACCACTTTCACATATTTATCACTCAGGCTCAATTAATGAAAGTTCCAAAGCGATTGAGGATGAAAAAATAAAGAAAAAAGACATTCCTGTTAAGGTAACGGGGAAGCTACAGCCCTTGAAATTGACATTAAGGGAAATTTTGGTTTTTGTATTTATTATGCTTTTTTCATGTGCTGTTTTGTTTGCATTTTTAAAAATTAGAGATGCCAATAAAAGGACTGAGAGAATAATTGGAGTGTATAAAATAATTGCACCTAAAGCTTATTTTTATAATGAACCAAAATTGTCAAAAAAGCGGCAAGATTTTCTTATGCCTTCAGACGAAAAAATAGTAATTTATGAAAGGAAAGGTGATTTTTTATTAGCTGAAATTGAACAGGAAAATGGTGACTTATTGATTGGGTGGCTCAATAAAAAGGATGTAATGACTTTATCTGAATGGAATAAAGAGCAGAAAAAAGAGACCTCCAAGCCTGAGTTGATAGCACAAACCACATCTCAATTAATAGTGGCGAAACAATTGCTGGATAATGGAAACCTAACAGAGGCCTTGGTGATTTACAGTGCCTTATCAACCAAAGAAGTTCCTGAAGCAATGTTTTACTACGGTTTGCTTGCATTGCAAAGCAGAAACAAGAACATTGGCTGCAATGATGCGCTCAGTTTATTAAAAAGATCGAGTGAAAAAGGGTATGCTCAGGCAAAAAGAACTTTAGGATTGGTATATGCGTTTGCAGATGATATGGCGTTTTTAAAGAAGCAAAACATAAGTTCTCAATGTAAATTTGAATATGACAAGTCATTGGGGTCTATACTGCTCATGGAAGCGATGTTGCAAGGAGATGCACTGTCTGGTAAATGGTTGGAAATATTAAAGAGAAAAAAGTAAGTTGTTAGGTTTAGTATTTTCCTTAAAGTAAATTTTATAATTGTAAATTTATTCGAAATTATTTCTCGTACCTTGCTAAAACAAATAACGAAGGTCTGATTTTTGCTTATTTTAATTAAGTTTGATTCGAAATATTCAAAAGATTAGAATTTAAATTGTCAAAATGATCCACTCATACATTCCTAAAAAATCACTATGTATTTTTGTTCGAAATCTTTTCTTTTTTGTTATCGTCTTTTCACTTTATCCTACAATTTCTGATGCGCAGAATGTTGCAATTTCCGGAATAGTGAATGGAAATTCAGGCCCATTATCTGGAGTAAGTGTATCTGTTAAAGGTAGTTCTAGAGGCACCTTAAGTGACAATCAGGGGAAGTTCTCTATATCTGTACCACTTGATGCGATACTTGTTTTTACGTCCGTTGGTTACAACAAATTAGAAGAAGCAGTAAAAGGTAAATCAGTATTAAATATCACCCTAACGGTGTCAAGTAGTTCGTTGGAACAAGTTGTGGTAATTGGTTATGGTACGCAAAGAAAATCAAGCTTAACCGGTGCAGTAGCCAAATACAAGAATGATAAACTGGATGAATCACCGGTTTCAAGGCTTGACCAGGCATTGCAGGGAAA
>JANPHE010000094.1:0-6073 GCA_031424295.1 Segetibacter sp.
GTTCTAAAAAACAAATAACCATCATCCATGTATAAGCCACTTATGTCGCCGCCTTCCGGAGAAAGTTCTTTACCTATTTTTTTATTCAAAAGGTCAAGGTCATAGGTATCTCCTTTTTCAATACCCATTATCAATGTTAAAATACTATCCGAGAATTTTGTGTTTCCTCTCCAGGCAATATTTCCAAAATAATATTTATGTCCTTCATTGACTTTAATATTAACAGCCAGGTTTCCTTTACTATCTGGCGTTGTGGTTGCGGATACAATTTGAGCATCTCTGTAACCAAGGGAGTTATAATAACGGATAATTTTTTCCTGATCTTCTTCAAATTTTTTCTGATCAAATTTGGCAGAGGAAAACAATTTTAGCCTTACATATGGGTCAATCAAATCCTTGGTTTTGGAAAGTGAGAGGTAGCCATTGTGCTTAATGTAGTCTTTGAATGTAAGAGGATCTCCTGCTATTTTCCCTAAACTATCTTTAGGAGGATGAACTGTAAGTCTTGTCATTTCCTTTGTACCCTTCAACTGCTTTTCAAGCCTTTGGGCTGATATATTATTTCCTTCAAAGTAAATGTCACTAATTTTGACTTTGTTTCCTTTGTCAATAGTGAATGCCATGATAATGGAGTTGTCAACTTTGGGATCCTTTACTTCTTGAATAGAGGTTTTCACTCCCCTATAACCTTTCTCAGAATAATATTTTTCAATTGCCTCAATAGCCGATCTTCTATTGTTTTCGGTAATAATTCTTCCCCTTACCAACCCTACTTTCTGACTTAAATCATCTGCTTGGCTTTTCGATATTCCTTTAAATGAAAAGGAAGACAATCGAGGCCTTTCTGTAACAACAATCTCCACATATAAATTAAGGCTTTCTATTTTAGTTATGTAAATTTCAACATTGCTAAAATAATTCTGCTTCCATAAATTATTGATTGCTTTTGCAAAGTTGTCACCACCAGGAATAACAATTTCATCACCAACATTAAGGTTTGCGATCGAAATTAATAGTGCGGCATCAAAATACTGGTTACCGGACACTGTCACATTAACCACTTTATACCTGCGAGGTACTTTTTGATTGAAGATATTCTCAAGATTAACATCAATTGAGGTTGGTGGATCCCCGGGAGTGATTACTTGAGCAAATAAAATTCCTTGCAAAAAGATAGCTGCAATAAGTAAATAGAGAGGTTTATAAATTTTCGGCATCAAAATTCTTGATTTGGTTGTTTCTCCACAGTAGAATATAAAGCCCAAAAAGGACAATTCTCCAATGTGCGGCAAATTAGCAGGAATAATTAAAAGTGTTTGTTAAATAGTAATATGTACCTCCCAAAATGATCTTTAGTTAACTTTCTCTTGAAGTTGCTCACTTATTTTACCAAATCTTCTTTCACGATTTTGAAAGTCAAGAATTGCTTCTTTTAAGTTGTCTTTTCTGAAGTCGGGCCAACGGGTATTTGTAAAATAGAGTTCAGCATATGCAAGTTGGTATAATAAGAAATTGCTAATTCTATATTCACCACTTGTTCGTATCATTAATTCCGGATCAGGAAAATTGCTGGTACATAAGTATTTTTCCAGCGTTTCGTGTGTTATTTGGGAAGCTTTTATTTGACCAGACTCTACCTCTTGGGCTATATTTTTAACTGCATTTACTAGCTCCCAACGGCTGCTATAGCTCAAGGCCATTATTAAATTAAGCCCTGTATTTTGACTTGTCATTTCCAAAGCTTCATTTAATTCTTCCGATGCATACTTAGGCAACATGTTCATATCACCAATAACATGAAGCTTAATATTATTCTTATTTAATGTTTCTACTTCGCGTCGTATTGTGTCAACCAACAATTCCATAAGTCCATTCACTTCATATTCTGGACGGTCCCAATTTTCGGTACTAAATGCATATAGTGTTAGATATTCTATACCAAGTTCTGCACAACCTTCCACAATGTTTCTTACACTTTCTACACCATGAAAATGGCCAAAAAGGCGATCTTCTCCTTTTTCCTTTGCCCATCTGCCATTGCCATCCATTATAATAGCAATGTGGCGAGGTAACCGGGACAGGTCAATTTGATCTTTAATGTCCTGCATTTTTAGTTAAATTCACTTCACTTTAAAAGGCAAAGGTAGCAAAAGCATTGTTCTGTTGATTATTATGTTCTACAGGAAAAAGTCAATAAAAAAACCCGGCAATTAGCCGGGTCGAATATTCAATAAGGATTCCTTAAAAGGAAGGGCATCTATATGATGAAATATTAAATGAAACACCAACCTGACCGATAATGTAAGAATCATTTTGTTGAGAATTTCCCCTCTGACGTCCTTTTATGCCAATAAGATCACCAGTTTCATAACTTCTATCTGCTAATAATGTTGCAGGACTTGGCTCTCCATTGGGCAAAGCCGTAAAAGCATCAGGAGCATAGGTAGAACTTACATCATCAAGGTAATCAATATCTGTAAATCTGTATCCTACTTCTGCAAACACATTCAAACCGGGAGTGACGTTGTATTTAAAGCCCAGCGAGATGGGAAAACATTTCCCCATAGAACTGTATGGTTTTCTAGATGGGTAACTCGCACTACCTTGTCCTTCGGTACCTAAGGCACGTAAAAAATATTTCTCTCCATTAAGGTAAGCATAGGGATCATAGGAGAAGAAGCCAATCCCTAAAGCCACATAAGGGGTGTACCGATAACCTTCAATTCCTGGGTAAAACTTAAAAAAATTAAATTCTCCATTTAGCGTTAGCTCCCAAATATTCGTGTTAAAACTTAGATTTCTTCGTCTTTGAACTTCATTATCAGCATAAGCATCAGAATAGCCTAAGCGAGCATAGTTTACTCCAATTTTTGCAGAGATATAGTTGGTAAACTGTTTGCGAAAAAATACACCCGCACTCAACTTTGGCTTTGTCAAAGATGCTCTTGTATTAAGATCACCAAAATAATGAGCTCCTCCAACAGCAATTCCAAATTCACCTTGTTGAATATAACTATTCATATCCTGCGCTTTTCCAGCGAGGGTAATGAGGGCCGCAAATACAATTATTAAAATTTTCTTCTTAAACATACGTGCAAAATATGAGTTTAATAAACGCAAAAAAACCAATTTTCTGCGAAAATGTTATTTATTTCTTTTATCAAAGCCCCAAGTTAACTTTTCTCTAAGAGTAGATAGGAAGCTATTTTCATTTAAAACCAACAATAAAACCTGAAATTCCTCTTTTTTGACAGCTAGTTGAATATCTTTTTCAACTACTTCTCGCCGTGCATCCATTGTACAAATAAAATCTTCAGTCCGACCTTCAATTTCAAAGCTAATGATATTATTATCAGGAATAACAATACTCCGCACGTTAAGATTGTGTGGTGCAACAGGAGTTATTACAAAACTTGCACTATCAGGAAATACTATAGGACCATTGCAACTCATATTGTACCCCGTAGAACCAGTTGGAGTAGATACAATAAGCCCATCTGACCAGTAGCTATTTAGAAATTCACCATTTAAGTAGGTATGTATCTTTATCATAGGAGAAATATCCCGCTTATGAATTGCAAACTCATTGAGTGCAAAAGGGGTATCCCCAAATAATGGAACGCTGGAGTCCAAATGCAACATGGTCCTTTTTTCTATTACAAACCTTCCATTTGCCAGCGCTTCTACTGCATGAGACAACTCATCTTTACCAATACTTGCCAAAAATCCCAATCGTCCAAAGTTGATACCCATGATAGGAATTTTCTTATTCCGGACCAAGGTCGCAGAATCTAGCATCGTTCCATCGCCACCAAGGCTGATAATACAATCAAATGACTGATCAATATCATCATGACTTGAAAAAGTCAAAAATTCTTCAGGAAGCATGCTAACGGCTGAATGCGCTCCTGTTAAAGATGTGTGTATGCAAATTTCAATATGATGGCTCCTCAATTCTTCAAGCAATGTGAGTAATTGTGCTTCCTGGTCTTGCTCTAAACCTCGGCTGTATATAGCTACTTTCATTAGTTTACAAAGATACTGTAAATTTAAAAGTAGTAAATATGTGAGATAGATTGCCTCTTACTAGTTCCAATTAATGAAATTGCTTAGGTAAATTCAAGACCTAAAATCAAAAGAAATTTGGTTAATATGCAGTACATTTATGCAGTTTTAATTATGGACATATTGTACTTTATCATATTTGCCCTTGCTCTTACGCTTTTATTTATTGGTTTTTTTGCAGGGATGGAGATTGCATTTATTACTGCGAATAAATTAAGTATTGAACTAAAGAAAAAACAAGGGAAGCGAAGTGGGGTAATCATGTCAGCATTTATGCTGGAGCCTGCAAAATTCATTGGCAGTTGCCTTATTGGCGTTAATTTATTTTTAGTAGCTTATGGCTTATTATTCAGTAGCCTATTACTTCCGGTATGGCTATATTTCGGCATTACAAACAGCTATGTGCATCTAGTAGTTAATACCTTACTATCAACTTGTATTGTACTGATTTTTGGAGAATTTATTCCTAAAGCTATATTTAGAGCTAAGAACGATTCTCTTCTTTCTATTTTTGCTATACCTGCAAATTTTTTTTACAAGATATTTTACCCCTTTGCTGCCATTTTAGTAAATATTGCTCAATGGATATTGAAATATGTATTGAATATACGGGTTTCTAATAAAAATGAAGCTTTTGGCAAAGGGGACCTTGAGCATTTCTTTAAACAGAACAAAGACCAGGAAGAAGAAAATAAAGACTTGAATACGGAGCTCTTTGAGAATGCACTGTCATTATCAATGATAAAAATTAGGCAATGCCTTATACCTCGAACAGAAATTGAAGCATTTGAAATATCAACTCCCATATCAGTAGTTCGGCAACATATGATTGAAACAAAACTGAGTAAGTTGGTAATCTATGATCTGGATATTGATAATATAATCGGCTTTGTTCACCAACTTGACATGTTTAAAAATCCAAAAGATCTCAAGGCCATATTAATTCCTATCCCTGTGGTTCCAGAAAGCATGAGCGCTACTGATTTGATTAATAAATTCTCTAAAGAAAGAAAAAGCATTGCTTGGGTTATAGACGAATTTGGAGGAACTGCTGGTATTGTAACTATGGAGGATATACTGGAAGAGATTTTTGGAGAAATTAAAGACGAACACGATTCGGAAGATTTTATTGAAAGGATCTTAGCTGAAAATGAATACATATTCAGTGGTCGCCTGGAAACAGATTATATTCATCAGAAATATGGTTTGACATTTTCGGTTTCCGGATCAGAGACTCTATCAGGATTTATTATTTCTAAATTCGAATCAATACCTCAACAAAAACAAAGGATTATTATCGACATGTTCGATTTTGAAATTTTGGAAGTTAGTGACACTAGAATAGAGATGGTTAAATTGAAAGTACTTAAATAGGGCTTTACAAATTATAATAAATTTTTGCTCCATTTCGTTTAGTCAGATAAGTAATGAAAAATCTGACAGTTAATGGTTTCCACGATCAGCAGAAAGCATTTGAAGCAATTTGTGAAGAGCCGGCTTGTTTTCCTGATCGTTTTAATATTTCATTTATCAACAATAACAAAGAAGTCTTTTGTACCAGTGGCATTGATGTGTTCTACTAAATCACAGGTTTCGAAGAATATGTTCTCATCGCTCATCCTTTTCACCATTTTGTATCAACCATTCATACGGCGCATTTCCAATCCGTAATTGATTCATTTATCGATAATAAAATCAGAAGTGCGAATTTTAAATTGCAAACAACTACACAAGGCCTTGTTTGGGTTAATATTTGGCTACAATTAATCATTGTACAATATGAAAAACCTTTGTTTCTAACGCATCGCACCAGTTTCGAACGCCGC
The DNA here is from genome assembly GCA_031424295.1 of Segetibacter sp. Lineage (GTDB taxonomy): Bacteria > Bacteroidota > Bacteroidia > Chitinophagales > Chitinophagaceae > Segetibacter. The sequence continues at coordinate 5,892 of JANPHE010000094.1, forward strand.
TTACCGTAATTCAATCCAGAGTGGAATTAATGGAATTGTAAATAGGGCTTGCTCAACAAGCCCAAACCCTTACTATCTTTAGCTTTTAGGTCATTAAATTTTACCAGATGCAAGCAAAAGCAGCTAAGGGTTCAAAAAAGCGTGCAGCTACGCCCCAATACATTAGCCCAAACCAGCTTACT